>JAUSCY010000030.1 GCA_030650995.1 Sheuella sp.
ATTCGAAATGTATATTGCATGGGGTGCAAGGGGTCGAAGGTTCGAATCCT
This sequence comes from Sheuella sp., assembly GCA_030650995.1. Lineage (GTDB taxonomy): Bacteria > Pseudomonadota > Gammaproteobacteria > Burkholderiales > Burkholderiaceae_B > Zwartia. The sequence continues at coordinate 51 of JAUSCY010000030.1, forward strand.
TCCGTTCCGACCAGATATATCAAAAAGGGGTTACAGATTAATTTCTGTAACCCCTTTTTGTTTGAGATCAACTGATTATCAGATGACTAATTGTGCGCCGAGTTCTACGACACGATTAGCAGGGATTTTAAAGAAGTCTGTAGCACTCGTTGCATTTTTTGCCATGAGTTTAAACAAATGACCTCGCAAGGTTGCAAAATTACTTTTCGTGGCAGGGACGATGGTTTCCCGCGCGAGATAAAAAGTCGTCGACATCATGTCAAAAGTGACACCTAACTTTTCACATAGCTGCAACGCTTTAGGTACTTCGGGATTTTCCATAAATCCGTAGCGCACGGTTATTCGTAAAAATCCTTTTCCCATATCGTGCATAGAAATGCGTTCTTCATTTTTAACGGTCGGTGTGTCCGTTGTTTCGATTGTCATGAGTACCACGCGCTCATGCAAAATCTGATTGTGCTTGAGATTGTGCAGTAATGCGGAGGGTACGCCATTTTGTGAACTGGTCATAAAGATAGCTGTGCCACTGACGCGATGCACATCATCAATAGCGGAGATGAAGGCATCCATGGGGATGCTCTGTTTGGCTATCTCGGCACCGATAAGTTGTCTGCCTTTGCGCCATGTAGTCAGAACCATAAAGGAAACAGCGCCGATCGCGAGTGGGAACCATCCTCCATCGGGGATTTTCAGTGCATTGGCAGAGAAGAAGGCGATATCAATGAGCAACAAAGGAATGATGACCAATGCGGTTGTGATCAGGTGCCAGCGCCAGATCAGTACCATCACAAAAGAAACAAGCACCGTATCAATCAGCATGGTCCCTGTGACGGCGAGACCGTAAGCCGCAGCGAGATTGCTGGAGGATTTAAATCCAATGACAAGCGCGATGACTGCAACAAATAGTGTCCAGTTTGTTAAAGGGACATAGATCTGGCCTTCTTCTTTGCCAGAAGTGTGCACAATCATCATACGTGGAAGCAATCCCATCTGTACGGTTTGCCGTGCGACAGAAAAGGCTCCCGAGATGACTGCCTGCGAAGCGATGACCGTTGCCGCAGTAGAGAGAATGACCATTGGTATCAATGCCCAGTCAGGTGCGAGCAGATAGAAAGGATTCTGAATGGAGGAGGGGTCGTTCAGTAACAGGGCGCCCTGGCCGAAGTAATTAAGGACCAGAGCAGGCATCACAAAACCAAACCAGGCTAGACGGATAGGTAAGCGCCCGAAGTGTCCCATGTCTGTGTAGAGCGCCTCACCCCCAGTAACGGCTAGAACGACCGCAGAGAGCGCCAGAAAGGCGAGTTTGGGATGAACCGTAATAAAGTGAAAAGCGTAATACGGGTTCAGAGCTATTAACACGTTGGGGTTTTGAATAATCTGGATCAGGCCCAAAATACCTAGCACTCCGAACCACAGAATCATGACAGGACCGAAGTACAGGCCAACTACACCCGTACCTCTTTTTTGAATCATGAACAACCCGGTTAAAACGACAAGAGTAATCGGTACGACGAATTTGCCCAGGGCCGGTGTAATAATCTCTAAACCCTCAACTGCTGAAAGTACAGAAATGGCAGGAGTGATCATGCTATCGCCGTAAAAAAGCGCTGCAGCAAAGATCCCCAGCATGGTAATAACCCATTTCAAGCCAGCATGGGAGGCTTTTTCAGTCACGAGCGCGAGTAGGGCAAGTGAACCACCTTCACCACGGTTGTCCGCCCGCATGATGATGGCTACATATTTGATGGAAACCAGCACCATGATTGACCAGAAAATCATGGAAAGGAGTCCCAGAATATTCGCTTGAGTCACCTCGATAGGATGATGACCGCTGAAAATTTCTTTGAGGGCATAAAGAGGACTGGTACCAATGTCGCCAAAAACGACCCCGATGGCACCAAGGGTGAGTGTTGATAACGGTTGACGCGATTTCATAAGCTCAAGGCCAGTACTATTCAATCGGTCATTGTATTAAGCTTAGTAACTATCAGGTAGTCATTCAGCGTAAAACATGTCTTCATTTATTGCAAAACATCAAGATAATCTCGGATTGGATATGTTTTGAGCAATTAACTAAGTTATGTTTATAAAAATGACATTTCACATTCATATTTTTAACTCTACTTTTTTATGATGAAAGCACGCAATAGTGATATCAGTCACTTGAGAGATTTGCTTTATCTTGTGCTGACCGGATTTGTGCTGGTGCATATTATTGGGACTGTTGGTTATCAGATCCTGACAAATGGTCAGCACGCATGGTTTGACAGCTTTTACATGACATTCATCACGGTTTCGACGATCGGTTTTGCCGAAATCTTTGATATGTCAAACAATACTCCCGCCAGAATGTTGACCATTTTGCTTGGTGTGCTCGGTGCGGGGACACTTTCAATGATGTTTTCCATCGTCACAGTTTTATTTCTTGAGTCAGACTTAAACGGAACACTTAAAAGGAAACGTATGCACAAGGCCATCGCTAAACTTCAGGGGCATTACATCCTCTGTGGCCTGGGACGAGTGGGCTGCAATGTCGCACGCGAGCTGGAAACCACGCAGCGTGACTATGTTGCTATTGACGAGTCGTTACAGGTCATAAATGATTATCACGAAAAAAACATCGGTTTATTAAGTCTGCATGGCGATGCGAGTGATGATGATGTGCTGTTGCAGGCGGGGATTCATCACGCTACCGGTATTTTTGCGGTGACCGGTGATGATTCAATGAACATGATGATAGTGATTACGGCCAAACAGTTACGGCCAGACATTAGAGTTGTCGCGCGTGCCCATGAGGTTCGAAACATTGAGAAATTGAAAAAAGCAGGTGCGGACTCCATTGTTTCACCTGACTTTACTGGTGGCATGCGTATTGCCTCAGCCATGATCAGACCGCATGTCATTACATTCCTGGAGGAAATGTTGCGTGCGGAAGGTGATTTTCGGGTTGAGGAAATAAAGATACCGAGTACCTTTATCCCTCGTTCATTAGGTGCAATTACAGCGCGTAATGATCACTATATTTTGATCGCTGTTCGAACTGAAGATGGTCAGAGCAGATTTAATCCAGACGCTTCGATCATGCTCGAGCCTGGTGAGATTTTAATCGTCATGGCAGGCTCGAGTGGTCGGGCTGAGTTGCTAAGACAACTCAATGAATAAGCTTCAGATGCAATGAAACTTAATCGGCCTTGATATTTCCGTCTTTGATAATTTTTCCCCACTTAAGGCTGTCGCTCTTGATTTGTTGCTCAAACTGAGAGGGGGAGTTAGCGATTACTGTTGCGCCCATTTTTTCCAGCTGTGTATGCAAATCGGATTGGGCTAAAACATGCACTACATCTTTGTTTAGTTTTGCAATCACGTTTGGTGGTGTCTGGGCTGGTGCAACCAGTCCAAACCAGTTTGTAAATTCATAACCCGGAACGCCTGACTCTGCGACTGTTGGTACTTCCGGAAGCAGTGGGGATCTTTTTGCACCAAGTACCGCGATGGCTTTCAGTCTTCCTGACTGGATCTGCGGCAGACTCTGAACCAGACTATCCATCGTGAAATCCACTTGACCACCGACCAGATCGGCGATGCTCGGTCCGCTGCCTTTATAGGGTACGTGCGTAAATTTGGTCCCGGTCATGCTCATGAGGAGTTCAATTGCAAGGTGGGGCGCACCTCCCATGCCTGAAGAAGAGTAATTAAGTTTGCCTGGTTTTTGTTTGGCCAGCGCAATAAGCTCCTGAACATTTTTGACAGGGACGTTTGGATTGACAAGCAGAACAAAATCTACGCCCACGACATTAGTGATTGCGGTGAGATCTTTCGCAGGATCGATATCCATCTTGTACAGATGCTGATTAATAGCCATATTCCCCAGAGTTGCCAGCATAATCGTATAGCCATTCGGTTCAGACCGGGCTGCCATGGCTGTGCCAATTGTCCCGCCGGCACCCCCTTTATTCTCGACAATCACAGGCTGATTCCACAATGTGTTCAAGCTCTGGGCAACTTTGCGCGCCACGATGTCGGTGCCTCCACCAGGAGGGAAAGCCACAATCAGGTTCACTGGTTTATTAGGAAATGCTTGTGTGGCTGAAACCGTTGTTTGTTGAGTTTGAGCATGTACCTGCGTACAAACAACAGAAAGCAAAGCGATCTGCGGCAGCACTTTTTGTACAAACGAAATCAACCGTATATTAAAATCATGCATCTGCCTACTCCTCACATATTTTTTTGCGAAGCTAAAAAGCTTTTTGCGGCATCGACATCCAGTAAAGGATAGACGTCCATATGGGCAGGGATAATTTCCGACCACTCGTTCATCAAACGGTGAAGTGTTTCGTTGGAGTCCACGTCAAACAGCGCAACCGCACCTCGTCCCGCACGTGCGTAGACTGATTTAGCCATACCACTGGCAAGCAGAGGGTTCATCCAGTCCCAGTATTTACTACGGGCTTCAATTAATGTTGTTGGTTTGTCCGGACGAGGGGTACTGATAACGAGAAATAACATGTTGTCTCCGAGGATCGGTTTTAGTTTTATTTTGTTTACTGATCTTATATTACAACGCTTCTATTTCAGTGCTTTGATGTGTGCTTTGCCCGATGCCTGTCTCAGACAGGAATGAATATTTCGTTTCTGCGGGGAACAGGAAGTTCAGCAGTCAGGACACGTGCATCAAGTTCATTTCTGAATGCGTTGATATCGATATCTTGCAGACTATAGATTTCCATCCATGTCTCTCGTCCGGTATCGTCAATGTCTGGTCGTTTCATTAAGTCATAGCTTAATGTTGGGAAGATTGATTTCAGTTCAGACTGCATGATTTGAATTTTGATCCGTAAATTCGGATGCTCTGATTCAAGCAGTTTGTAATAAACGAATAAGTTCATTTTTTTTTACCCAGTCCATTCCAGCGCTGCACAAGATCTGTATCAATCTGGAACAAATCAAGCGCACGACCGATTGTGTGATCAATCATTTCATCAATTGTGTTTGGCTTTGCGTAAAACGCAGGAATAGGGGGCATGACAATCGCGCCATTTTCAGTCACTTGCAGCATTGATTTGAGATGTCCCGCGTGCAAAGGCGTTTCGCGTACTAGAAGTACCAGGCGACGACGCTCTTTGAGCACCACATCTGCGGCACGGGATATCAGATTGCCCGTCATGCCCCAGGCGATTTCAGACATTGTATTGACTGAGCAAGGCGCAATCACCATGCCAAGCGTCATGAAGGAACCAGAGGCAATCGTTGCCCCTACATTTTTGGCAGAATGAACTACGTCAGCGAGCGCCTCAACCTGCTGCGGCTGAAAATCTGTCTCCGCTGCCATGGTGAGTTTTGCAGAGTCGCTCATCACAAGGTGCGTTTCGATATCCGATTCTTTTAATGCCTGTAATATCCGCACGCCATAGACTGTGCCTGAGGCGCCAGTGATTGCTACGATAAGTCGCTTTGGATGCATAAGTCAGTGATTCTCATTCAGTCTCGAACATTTCAGTATGTTAATGGAATAGATTCTAATAACATATTCCAATCTCTTATATTTGAATCATTTGCGCAATATCTCGGGTGTGCGCTAGGAATCTTTCAAACTGTTCCTGCAGACTTGTCGCAGCAAGTTTATCTGAGTCAGACTGCTGTCAAGTATGAACAATGGGTAAATAAGGAACATGGCAATATGGTTGCCCTGTTATGCTGACAAACCAGATCAAAGGTGCTTTGTATCAAGCCCTGAGTAATGGAACAATCGACCAGAAAATGTATGACACAATCCTTATCGCCCGTTAAAAATTTGAGTTTGCCTTCTTTGCGGGTGTTGTCGATCATTCCTCCGATGACGCAACTGAACACTCCCTATCCATCTACAGCGTATCTGACCGGGTTTTTACGTTCCCGGGGATTGTTTGCTGTGCAAGAGGATTTGGCACTGGCACTGGTATTGCGTTTACTTTCAGCTCAGGGTTTAGGCGAGATCGCGTTGCAAGTTGATCAGTTAGCTGACTCATCGCAGTCTCCCAGCGTCCAGTCGTTCAGCACTCAGCGCCAGCGGTACTTTTCCACCATTCAACCTGTCATTGCATTTTTGCAAGGTCGTGACTCGACACTGGCACACCGCATTGTCAGTCGTCAGTATTTACCTGAAGGCCCGCGTTTCGCCTCTCTGGATGTGTATGTCGACGATGAGGGAGGCGATCCACTGGCATGGGCCTTTGGAGCGCTAGGTTTAAATGATCGCGCCAAGCATCTTGCAACCTTGTATCTCAATGATCTGGCCGACGTATTGCGAGATGCGATTGATCCACGCTTTGAATTTGTGCGTTATGCGGAGTCTTTGGCAGCGAGTCAGGCGAGTTTTGATCCGCTTGCGCGGGCTCTGACTGCTGAACCGAATCTTGTCGATAATACGTTACACACACTCACACTTCAGGCCATCGCTCAGCATGCGCCGACGCTAGTGTTGTTATCGGTTCCGTTTCCTGGTTGTGTCTATGCAGCCTTCCGAATCGCACAAACGATAAAAGCTTCATACCCTGCTATTCAGATCGTACTCGGTGGCGGGTTCGTCAATACTGAGTTACGAGAGCTCAAAGACCCACGCGTATTTGATTATTTCGACTTTGTCACACTCGATGCAGGCGAACGTCCACTGCTGTCTTTAATCGACTATCTGTCAGGTAATCGTTCCCAGCAGCGCCTGGTCAGAACCTTTCTGCGCGATAAAGAGTCTTCAGAGGTTCGTTATATAAATTTAGTTGAGCCAGACGTATCCTTCAATCAAGTAGGTACTCCCACATGGGATGGTTTACCGCTTGATCGTTATCTGTCTTTGCTTGATATGCTCAATCCAATGAACCGTCTGTGGAGCGATGGCCGCTGGAATAAGCTCACGGTCGCTCATGGCTGTTACTGGAAAAAATGTAGCTTTTGTGATGTAAGTCTCGACTATATCGGGCGCTATGAGGCAGGTGAGGCCACTGTTTTGGTTGACCGGATAGATCAGATTGTCAGTGAAACGGGACAGACCGGTTTTCATTTTGTTGATGAGGCTGCACCACCCAAGTCTCTCAAGGCGCTTGCAACGGAATTAATTGATCGTAATACCGGTATTTCCTGGTGGGGCAATATTCGCTTTGAGAAAACCTTTACGCCCGAGCTATGCGAGTTACTCGCAGATAGTGGTTGTATTGCAGTATCCGGCGGGCTTGAGGTCGCCTCGGATCGATTACTGCAATTGATGAAAAAGGGTGTGTCAATTGACCAGGTCGCTCGCGTGACGCGTGCATTTACGGATGCCGGCGTGTTGGTCCATGCCTATCTGATGTATGGTTTTCCGACTCAGACAGTGCAGGATACGGTCGATGCACTGGAATATGTACGTCAGCTATTTCTGAATGGGTGTATTCAGAGTGGATTTTTCCATCGTTTCACCTGTACGGTGCATTCCCCTGTCGGTTTACATCCCGAAGAATACGGCGTAACACTCAAACCCTTGCCACCCATCACTTTTGCAAAAAATGATGTGGGATTTATCGATCCGACTGGCGTGGATCATGCCGCGCTTGGAGTCGGTCTCAAAAAGGCTATCTATAACTATATGCACGGCATTGGTCTGGAAGAAGACGTCCGGAGCTGGTTTGACTTTAAAGTCCCTAAAACAACCGTTGACCGTCACAGGATTGAGCGCGCGCTGGCGTCCTGAAATACTCAAAGGTAACTTTAATTAAAGTGGCTCGTCCTGTTCTTTGAGCCAGCGCTTTAAACCCGCATCAGTCTGTATGGCAGTCATTTCTTGTTTAATCTGCGCGATATCATCTTGTACTTTTCTCTCAAGCGTTTTGAGATGATGCTTCAGTGAGGCCTCATGGATGATTGTCGATGGTGCCAGCACAAACTCAGAAGCAGCCTGAAGCTCAATATCCCTTAATTCACGATGCATGGCACGCATGCGCTCTGTCAGTAAGGCAGTTAATGAGGCGATCTTCTCGTGGGCCAGGCTTGATGCTATTTTTGCATCGGTCAGGTTGGCCTGATACTGCAGTTGTAAAAGCGCCAGCAAATCCCGACGTTTATAGGCGGTATTCGCAGTACTCATCAGCTGCGTTTTGAACGTTCTGGTGGCGGGATCGCTTTCACGGTCGGGATGCAGCGCACTAGCCAGTTGTCGATATATTGTTCGTAAGGCGCTGTCTGCGTCATCGAGTAGCTGTTCTGAATCCAGTTGACTCGCTGATTTGGATCGTTTGTTTTTTCTTGATTCTTTCGCTTTGGCACGCGCTTCGGATTGTTTGCGGATTTTTTCAAATCGCGCATGCAAGACATCATCAACCGTCTCGAAGGGCTTGTCTTCGCCAAGAGACTGTCCCATCATCTCTTCAAAATAAGCTTGTGCCTCTGCCGCCTGCGCCTGCTGGATTTCTGCCAGAGTTTCATCGCTGTAAGCATCGTGCAGGATACGCATTTCCTCATCGCCGTCCATGGCGAATTCAAGCGCCATATTGCAGATCATTCTACGTAACAGTCGTTGCTGCTTGGTCGTGAGGGTTTTCGACTTGACCCGTAGATCGAGCCAAAGCACCATGTCCCTCTGGTAGCCCGAAAGACGCTTTTGCAAGGGTTTTAACGTACCGAAATGCTTTGTGCGATGCTCATCAACGAGGATGCGCAGGGATTTAATGCGTTCGGCTAACGCTTCAGCCTGTTTGACGAGTGCGGTGAATTGCTCCTGCTCGGGGGACAGATCAGCGCAATACAGCGAAAGAGCGGGCGCCTGATCAGGTTGGCCCGTGCTTGAAGGTGTGTCGGGTGCAGAAATGTCGGGTGAAGAAATATCGGGTGCAGAAATGATAGGGGACTCTGATCTGGATTATTTGACCATCTATTTTACTGGATTGCCTGTTTTTTTGTGGTCGCGAATGCCTGCGCGAGCCGAATAACCAGAAAAACAGTCAATCGATCAGCTCGAAGCTGCTCCAACAGATAATCCACCACAGGTATAAAGTACCTGTCCTGTTATAAAACCTGACGCGGGGGATAAAAAAAACTCAATCGCGTTTGCGACATCCTCTGGTGTACCAATCCTTCTGACAGGTATTCTCGCAATGACCTTTTGATCTTGATCCGGGGTCATTGGATTATTCTTTTTATAGAGCTCCGTTGCAATGGGCCCTGGGGCAATTGCATTGACTGTGATGCCACGCGGACCAAGCTCTAATGCCCAGGTTTTGGTCATCCCAACAATCCCGCTTTTGGCACCCGCGTAAGCGGTACGTTTGATCATCCCTAAGGCAGCACGGCTACTGATGTTGACAACACGCCCATAGCCTTTACGCGTCATTGCTGGCAGGCAAGCTTGCAGAATTTGCATGGGTGCGCGCATATTGATCTGAATGATGTCGTTAAACTCTTTTGATGAAGTTTGTTCCAGAAGACTGGACGTGGTTTTACCCGCGTTATTGACGAGATGATCAATTTCGTATTGTTGTGTAATACGTTCTAGTATCTGAGCTGTATCCGACTCATCAATCAGATCCACACACATGAAGTCGCCCGGAAAGTCAGCGGGTTTTTCTCTTGCCAAACCTATCACGTGACCTCCATTGGCGTGTATTAAATGTGCGGCGGCTAAACCAATGCCCTTACTTGCGCCTGTTATCAGTGAGACAGTATTTTTAAATTTTTGCTGTGACATTATTGTGCCTGAGCGCCGGATTTTTGAACAACTTCAGCCCATTTTTTAACTTCCAGGCTGACAAAATTTGAGAAAGTTTCCACGCTGTTAGGTGCTACAGGCTGTGCGATGCCAGCCTGGTCAAAGCTCTTTTTTAACTCTCCCGACAACATTGCTTTCTGAATCGCTGCATTAATTTGTTGGAGCATTTCTTTTGAAGTCCCCGCAGGTGCAAACAACCCAAACCATGCCTGAACCGAAAAATCAGGCAGCCCAGATTCAGCGAGTGTTGGAATGTCAGGAGCGAAACTTGACCTGGCCTGAGTGGTTACACCGAGCGCCCTTAATTTCCCAGCGCGGACTTGCTGAAGAACCGAAGGCATATTGTCAAATATCGAATTAACCTGTCCGCCTAATAAATCTGTCAGCGCGGGGTTACTACCTTTGTAGGGAACATGCAGAATATCCGTACCAGTCTGGATTTTGAAAAGCTCACAAGACATATGAATCGCCGAGCCCGCACCTGAAGATGCGCAAGTCAGTTTTCCAGGGTTCTTTTTCGCATAGTCGATATAGTCTTTAACACTATTGATCGGTAAGCCGGGATTGACAACAAGCATATTGGGTACCGTCCCGAGCATGGCGACAGCCAGCAGATCCTTTTCAATATCGTAATTTAAATTTTTATATAAACTTTTATTGATAGCGTTTGCTGTAGAACCAATATAAAAACGCGTGCCGTTTGGCGTAGCGTTCGCGACGTTTTCAGCACCGATGTTGCTGCTCGCGCCCGCTTTGTTTTCAACAATGAATGATTGCCCTGCCTGACTCGCCAGTGTGTTGGCAACGATTCTTGCGATGATGTCCGTCGTTCCGCCTGGTGCATAGCCGACAACTAAGGTGACGGGTTGCTGCGGCCAGTTTTGTTGGGCTGCGGCATGTTTGTGAAGGAATACTCCAGCTATCGCTAATGTAAATAGCGCGAGGAATGATTTTTTAATTGATTGTGTGATTACTGAGTGCATCGTTTTCATGCTGGCACCTGTCCCTGGATGGTGATGCGGTGCATTTCGCGACGATATCCCGGGTAATCATTAATCGCATAATGCATGGTGCAGCGATTATCCCAGAAGGCCATCGAGCCTGGTTGCCATCTGAATCTGCAAGTGAGTTCTGGTTTTGAGCTTTGCTGGTACAGATATTGCAACAACGGCAAGCTCTCGTCTCTGGTCATCCCGTCAAAACAAAACGTGAAGGGCTGATTAACAAAGAGCAGTTTTCTTCCTGTTTCTTCATGTGTACGTACGACAGGATGTGATGAATGAATTTTCCCGATGTCTTCGCGTAATTTGGTTGAACGCGTGCTGTTGCGTATCTGAGCGTTTGTACTTAAAAAATCATTTGAATGAATGGCTCTCAATCCTTCCAGGCGATTTTTCAACTCTGGCGAAAGGCGCTCATACGCCAGATACAAATTAGCAAATAATGTGTCACCTCCAAGGGGAGGGATTTCCCGTGCATACAAAATCGATCCAAGAGGGGGAGTCGCTTGAAAGGTTTCGTCTGTATGCCACGTATCGCCAATAATATCTTTATCAGTAATTTCTTTGATAACGGGCATTATTTTTGGATGTGAATCCAGGGTTTTATATACCGGTGACTTACTGATTTCACCGAAAAGCTCAGCGAATTCAATCTGCTGTTCAGGTGTCAGGGTTTGATCTCTGAAAAATATGACAAGATTATCAAGTAATGCTTGTCGAATATCTGAAATGCTTTGTTCAGAAAGTTTTTTCGAGAGATCAACGCCAAGAACCTCGGCGCCAATGTTCCCTGTCAGTTTTTTGATTTCCATTTTTGTCTCGGTTTTAACTGATAAGTGATTGATTATTTTTGATTATTGTTGATCTTACTGTGTAGGATTTATGTTGCAAAGCAAAATATCAAGTTGATCCGGTGCGTGAGCGTGGTGAATTTCATGGGTGATACTTATTTTCGCGGATTGCTAAAAGTGATTAATATGCACAGTATCTAAAAAATATAACTCGGATGACAAACCATGTACGAACCCACGTTAAGGCTTAAAAACAAAGTTGTGATTGTCACGGGCGCAGGATGTGTCGGTCCTGGTTGGGGAAACGGCCGTGCAATTTCAGTTCGCTTTGCGCAAGAGGGCGCGCGTGTTTTTGCTGTGGATATCAGTATGGATGCCATGATTGAAACACAGGAAATGATTCGCGAATTTGGAGGAGATTTCACCCCTTATGTCGCTGATGTGACGGACAGTAAAGCCGTTGCAGGAATCGTACAGGCGTGTGTTGCGCAATACGGCACTGTAGACATTCTGATCAATAACGTTGGCGGCCCCGCACCAGGTGGACCGGTTGCATTATCCGAAGAAGCCTTCGACTCGCAGATCGATCTGAATCTTAAATCTGTATTTTTGATGTGTAAATATGCAATACCTGTCATGGAAGCGAAAGGTGCAGGTGCGATTGTGAATATTGCTTCGATCTCTGGTATCAGATTTAGTGGTGCTCCACAGGTCGGGTATGCTGTTTCCAAGGCTGGTGTAATTCAGTTTGGACGCGTAGTGGCTGTTGAATATGCAAAAAAGGGGATTCGCGTGAATTCGATTTTGCCTGGTCAACTTCATACCCCGCTGGTGGATGCGGTACTTGCTAATACACAAAGCGGCGGAGATATCGAAACGCTGCTTAAAAAACGACAAGCCCGCATTCCGATGCCATTCACAGGCGATGGTCGCGATACGGCGAACGCTGCTTTATTTTTAGCTTCTGATGAAGCAAGATTTATTACGGGCACAGAATTAATCGTCGATGGCGGTATGACCGCCAAATGCGATTAAATATTAATAACTCTGGGAGACAAACATGAAAAAAACATTACTCACTGCAGCAATTACTTTAACCGCAAGCTTATTCAGTCTTTCTGCTCAGGCTGCAGAACCCTTTCCAACTAAATCAATCCAGGTTGTCATTCCGTTTGCTCCAGGCGACACCGACAACATGCTCAGACCCTTTCTCGACAAAATGGGTGAGTTTCTCGGCCAACCCGTCCTCCTGACCTATAAGGCAGGCGCCGGTGGCGGAGTAGGGGCAGGGACGGTGGCGACCAGTAAGCCAGACGGCTATACGCTAGTTGGTACGTCTCAGGGTTCGATCGTAGTCGTGCCTTTGTTTAATAAGGAAGTTAAGTACACAACAGAATCATTTGCGCCGATTGCCTCTCTTTCCGAAGGAGGATTTATGCTGTTAGTCAGATCCGATTCCCAGTGGAAAAACCTCAAAGAGCTGATTGATTATTCAAAACAGAACCCCAAGAAAATCAATTTCACCACCTCTGGTGCGATGGGTGTGACGCACCTTCTGGCTGAAATATTTGCAAATGAAGCCGGTGTGCAATGGACGCATATTCCTGAAAAAGGCAGTGGTCCTGCCGTCACAGCTCTGCTTGGTGGTCACGTTGAAATGACTTCCTCGGCCGTTGCGCCCGCGCTCTCACACATCCGTGCCGGCACCTTACGACCGCTCGCGACCTTTGGTGAAAATCGTTTGAAAGCATTCCCGGATGTGCCGACCTTTAAAGAACTCGGCTATAAGATCGCTAGTCCTGGCTACTACGGAATATTAGCGCCTGCAGGCACTCCACCTGAGGTAGTCGATGCCATCTATCAGGCAGCTAAAAAAGCCACCGATAAGTACCAGAAGCAAATCGGAGAAAATCTGGGTGGATTCGGTGCGGAAATTAAATTGTTGCCGCCCAAGGAATATGCGGAATATATAGCAAGTCAGAAAAAGTTATTCTCTGACGCTAAAAAGAATCTCGACCTGAAACAATAAGCTTCGTGCAATAACTCTATTGTCTTAACATTTATGCAACTACATTTCGCCAAAGCCTATACGGAATTTTTAAAATCTTCTGCTTTGTATCACTTGCGATATCAACCCGCGACAGGTCGGGTTGATCGCAGTGTTGGTGAAATGTGGTTGAAACGTTTTCTGACTGAAGAAACAAACGATCTAGGTCAGACGTATCAGACGCTGCAGGCTCCTTTTGGAATTACGCTTGATCAAGAAAAGCAGGAAGGCCTGAACGTTGAAAGATTGAATGAAAAATTCGAAACTGTCGAAACTCTCAACACTCTTGGAGAAAGGGGCGCGGTAGGCGAGAGGCTTTCAGCCTTCCCTGAGCTCATGCGCGCAGGAGATAAAGTTTGCCTCTTTAAACGTGCGATTTTTGACCGTCAGGGAGAACTGGTTGGCGGGGGCACCCGCATTGTCGAGCTGTTCGCACTCACGACCGCAGCGAGTCACTGGCTCACAATCAGCGATAATCTTTATGGTAGAGACTGCGTCGGGTTGTTTGACCACCCATTATTTTTTCAAGATCACTACGATTAACTGTTGAAACTTTATATTTGCGTATTATTTAATTTAAAAGAACTGATAAAGAGAGACTAGATAATGATTCATGTATTAGCGGTGATTACTGCAAACCCTGGAATGCGCGACAGCATCCTTACGCATTTTCATGCGAACGTACCCGCTGTTAAAGCTGAGAATGGTTGTATTGAGTATGGTGCCGCGATTGATGCGGAGCAGGCTCCGGCCATTCAGACTCCCTGGGGGCCTGACACTTTCCTGGTCATTGAGAAATGGGAAAGTATGGATGCACTCAAAGCGCATGCTGCAGCACCTCACATGGCAGCTTATGGCGCAAAAACCAAGGAATTTATCGCAAGCCGCGTCATACACGTTTTGTCACCCGTTTGATAATTAGAGTGTCTAATAGGGTATGACGATTAAACGTACCCCACTTATAGTAATTTTTCTTGTTGTTGTCTTGCTCGCCATCGCTTTATTTCGATGGTGGCAAGGCCCTCTTGTGCCGGCCTATCAGCTACAACCTATTGATTTAATACAAAATGTAGTGGCTACAGGTCGAGTGATTTCTACCTCGCGCGCGCAAGTCGGCAGTGAGATTGCCGGGATTGTGGTCGAGCGTCGTGTTAGAGAGGGGGATCGCGTCAAAGCGGGTGATGTCCTGATTGTTTTACGTGCTGATGACTTGATTGCTAAAGAAAAAGAGGCGCAGGCTGCTCTGGATCAATTACGTCTTGCGCGTCGCCCTCAGGCGGTCGCTGCGCTTGCCCAGGCTGAATCTCATTTTGCTCAGGCTAAGCGTGAAACACAACGGCGTATGGAATTGCTTGAAAAACAATCCATTGCCCGCGAGGCAGTTGAACAATCCCGTAATAATCTGGCATCAGCGACTTCGGCTGTTGAACAGGCTCGATTACTGGTCCAGTCTCTGGCACCGGGCGAGTCTGAAGAGCGTATTCTCAAAGAGCGGTTAGCGGCTGCGCAGGCTACGCTGCTTAAAACTGTTATCCGCGCGGAGGCTGCCGGTACCATTTTGACTCGTAATGTCGAGCCTGGTGATTTGGTTCAACCTGTTGGAAAAGTTTTACTTGAGATCGCCAGAGAGGGTGACACTGAAATTCTGGTTCCTCTGGATGAGCGTAACCTTGGCGCACTCTCTGTTGGTCAACAAGCCATCTGTATCGCAGATGCCTATTCTGGTGAGCACTTTAAGGCCCGCGTTAACTTCATCGCTCCTACGATTGATCCTCAACGAGGGACAGTCGATATACGCCTGAAAGTTGATCCGGTTCCAGACTATCTGCGTCAGGATATGACTGTATCGGTCAATATCCAGACGGGTAAAGTTGATCAGGCACTTGCGGTCCCTAATGATGCGTTGCTGAATATCAGCGGTTCTCGCGCCGATGTCTTGACCGTCAGGGATGGTCGGGTCAAACGTGTGGCTATTATGTTAGGACTTCGAGGGATGGCCTACTCAGAAGCGAGCTCAGGTCTTGCTCCGGGTGAGTGGGTGTTACAAGGCGCGCGGGCTCAGGAAGGTGAGCATGTCCGTGTATCCAGACAAGTCGTGCCTCTAAACAATGCTGCAGCAACAACGCGTAAAGAAACGCCAGTGAAGTTCAACTGAGCTATGTGGATCGAATCAACGATTGCTTTTAAATTCATGCGTCAGGGACGCACCCAGACAGCGTTGATACTCGTGGGTATCTCTGTTGGTGTGTCCGTCATTGTCTTTATTACGGCTCTGATCATGGGACTACAGAGCAATATTGTTGAACGTACACTTGGAACACAGTCGCATATCAAGGTACAGCCGCCTGACGAAAAAAACAAGGTATTGCCCATGCCTGAAGGTGTGTTGGGACTGACGCTGGAGGATAAGCGTGCACAACGCCTGCGCACGATTATTAACTGGCTGGAGGTGCGTGACACACTGGATGTCTTACCGGAAATCAAAGCCGTTTCGCCAGTCGTATCGGGTCCTGCATTTGCCCGCCGTGGAGACGTATATAAATCCATCTCTATTATCGGAATTGATCCAGTACGCTATGAAAAAATAATTCCCATCAGTAAAGATATTATTTCGGGAAGTTTTCGTGTGGGTGCGGGTGATGTCGTCATTGGTAAGTTGCTTGCGGACGATTTAGGTTTGCGCGCTGGCAATAAGTTAAGAATCGAAGCTGGCACGGGTCGTTCTGCAGTTGTCACCATCGCTGGAATATTCGAGCTCGGTGTACGCGATATTGATTCAAGATTTGTTTATCTGGATTTGAAACAAACGCAGTCCTTGCTGGGATTGTATGGCGGTGTCAATCAGATTGATGTCACTGTCAATGATATTTTCAAAGCAGATGTAGTGAGTGCACGCATCGCTAAACTGACTGGACTGAAAGCAGAGAGCTGGATGGAAACGAATGCTCAGTTAATGAATGCACTGAGTTCGCAAAGTGTGTCAACGACAATCATTACTTTTTTTGTCGGCTTATCTGTTGCGCTCGGTATTGCTAGTGTGCTTGCAATCAGTGTGACGCAACGTACAAGAGAGATTGGCATATTACGCGCCATGGGTACGCGTCGCAATCAAATGCTTCAGGTTTTTTTGATTCAGGGTGCGATTTTAGGGATGGTCGGTTCTCTGGCTGGGGCTTTTTTGGGATATTCACTTGTATGGGCTTTCAATACTTTTGGTCCCAAGCTGTTTTACATCCCGCTGCCTTTTGGACTGATTCCTGCTGCGATGGCTGTTGCAACCCTGGCGGGAGTCTTGTCTGCACTTGCACCGGCCTGGCGGGCTTCGAGGCTTGATCCAGTCGTGGCGATTCGTTATGTCTGAGACAAGCATCGTATCTCCCACGGAAAATCTTGTCTTAAGTCTTGAGAGTCTTTCAAAGTCTTACAACATTGGTGCGCCTAACGAGGTTGAAGTGCTGCATGAAATTAATATGTCTGTGGGGAAAAAGGATTTCTCTGCTTTGATCGGGCCGTCTGGATCAGGTAAGAGCACCTTACTCAATATCATTGGTTTGCTTGATCAGCCAACTTCGGGTGAGTTGTATTTGTTAGGTCAACCAACAAGCAAGATGGATGACGAAGCACGTACTGCTTTACGCGGCAATTCCATAGGCTTTGTTTTTCAGTTCCACCATCTGATTCAGGCCTTTAGTGCGATCGAAAATGTCTTGATGCCTCTCATGGTCACAAAGGGCAAGCCGACCAAAGAAATGCTGGATCGTGCCCGAGGTCTCCTGGTTGAGGTCGGACTGGAGAAGCACCTGGATAAAAAACCCGATTCGCTTTCAGGCGGTCAGCAACAGCGTGTAGCAATCGCCCGGGCACTCATCACACGCCCCGCGTTACTTCTTGCCGATGAGCCAACAGGCAATCTTGACACAAAGACTGCTGCTGATATCTTTGATTTATTCAGAAAATTCAATCAGCAATTTGATTGTGCTGTTTTGATCGTAACGCATGATCCCAGACTATCTGCGACGTGTGACCGCACGATTAATCTGGTTGATGGTCGAATTGTCAAAGAGTAAGCACTAAATACCTTGGTGCAATAGTCGCGCTGTGCGCCACCGTACAGAGAGTTATTTTTTAATAGACTAACTTTACATTGCGGCGCTGACCAACCAGCTTAAGCCAACATCAAAATCTCTCTCAGAGTGAGTATTCATTCCATTTTAAGGACTATCCTGTATGCACCGAAAAATTGACTGGCTCGCGAAGCGTGAAACACTGAGAGCGACGGCTGAAGCGCTGTTACCTGATTTAGGAAAATTTTTTACAGATAAAAATCCGACCTCAATCTTGCTGAATGAATTACTTATTCATAAGGTCGAACTTGAGGTTCAAATCGATGAGTTGAAAAAATTGAATCTGGTGACCGAGGAATTCAGGGATCGCTACCTGGATTTGTACGACCGTTCTCCCTTTGGATTGATTACTTTAAACGGGGATGGGGTAATAACCGAATTGAATCTCAGTGCGTCTGACATGCTGGGGATCGATCGATTGAAAAGACCTCAGGATCGATTCGCAACCTTTATCTCAGTTACTGACGCAGATAAATGGCATTTATTTTTTCTTAAGTTCATGGAACAAAATACATCTGAGTCAGAGCCACTGACATTGAATCTGCTTGATGCGGATATGATCGCGTTCACGATACGCATATATTGTCAGCGTGTGATGACAGCTGATCAAACAACTATGCTCCGATTGACATTGACATCGAACAATACATAAACGTCATACTGTGCCATTGCAGGGCCTTGTACTAAGGTTATACCTCAGCAGTTCTTTATCTCTTCCAAACCTAATGTACCATCAAAATTACCTGACATTGGGTCAGCCTCATTGAAAGTATTTTGAATTGTCATTTGATCTTATTCGATTGAGACAAGCATATTTTTCAAATAGGTAAACCATTGGAGTTTTTTTATGCCAGATACACAGGCAGGAGTAAATCAAATACCTAAACCGTTACAAAATCATATTTTAGCGGCGATGCCGCAGAGTCATCAGCAGAAGTTTATCGATAAGCTAGAGCTGTATGAGTTACCTCTCGGAAAAGTTTTATATGAATCGGGAGATGATGAGCTCTATGTATATTTTCCGACGAACAGTATTATTTCTTTACTCTATGTTATGGAGAATGGTTCTTCAGCTGAGATATCCGTTGTTGGTAATGAAGGGATTGTCGGTGTAGCAGTGTTTATGGGTGGGATTAGCACACCTAGCCGCGCCGTGGTGCAGAGTGCTGGTTACGCATACAGGTTAAGCGCTATGGTGTTGAAAGATGAGTTCGATACCTATGGCCCCCTGATGATATTGCTTTTGAAATACACGCAATCACTCATCACTCAAATGGCGCAGACAGCTGTTTGCAATCGCCACCACTCAATTGATCAACAGTTATGCAGATGGTTATTGTTATCCCTTGATAGGTTGGATTCAAATACTCTGACAATGACACAGGAACTGATTGCAAACATGCTTGGCGTACGCCGTGAAGGTGTAACGGAAGCTGCAGGGAAATTACAAAAAGCCGGGTTGATAGAGTATGCGCGCGGTAAAATTACGGTACTCGACAGGCCTGAACTAGAAAAAATGAGTTGTGAGTGCTATGACGTTGTCAAGCGTGAAACACTGCGCTTGCAGCCCTACCTGAAAAATATTTAAGCATTTGATTTTATTTAACAGAGTAGGGCCTTACAGCATGTAGCGTTCTATATTTAGAACGTTACATCTTTAGCATTTACACTTTTTACACCTTTGACGTTTTGAGCTAACTCGATTGCCAGTGCGCGCTCTGCGCCACTATCAAGTTTTCCCTTCAGCGTAACGACACCGGCTACCGTTGTGACTGTGATGTCAGCACCGGAGACATTGCTGGAATACAGCAATGTCGATTTAACTTTAGTCGTGATCCAGGTGTCTGACACAGCTTGTTCCGCTTTTGCTGTTGAGACCTGGGGTAAAACGCTGCCAGCCGGCGCGCCGGTTACCGTACTGGTTGTCGCTGCAGCCGCTTTAACGGCTGGTACGACCTTTAACATGTTTCTGACTGAGATTACACCGCGCGTATTTGCGGCAAGTCGTCCAGCCAGGTCCCGCGCAGCCTCGCTATCTGCAGTACCAGATAATGTGACACGACCAGATTTGGTTTCAACAGTTGTTTTTAAACTATCTGTGTGTTTGCTCCACAGTAATTTGGATTTGACTGCAACAGTGATGGTTGCATCGTCAATAACTTCACCATAGCTGCCGACTGGTGCGGCATGCGTAACGGGTTTTTCTCCATCAACGACAATTTGGTTATCGACTTCTTTGATACCGTTCACGCCCAGGGCGATTTCTTTTGCGAGCTCTTTATTCACACCTTCAGGAACGTTACCTGTTAGTGTAGCTTTGCCGTTTTTGACAGTTACTTTAAGATCGTTTGCACGCAAGTATGGATTCAACGCATAGGTCGTCCAGATTTGAACTTCCTGTCTGACGTCCGTCAGGCTTTCCGTTGCAGTCTGTGCCAGGGCAGGTTGACCTATTGACATAATGGCTAGTGCAAGACCTGAACTTAGAAATAGACTCTTGGTTGACTTGGACATGGTTGATTTCCTTTAAATTCGATTCATCTTGAGCCTACATATCTTTGAACAATACGTAAGCTCAAACGGTACTCAGGCTTTCAGTGAAGCCATAAAGTCAGCTACTTGTTTATCTGCAGCTTCCTGAGTAATTGCATATCGCTCCTGAATAATTCCAACCAGTTTTTGAAGTTGTCCTTCCGTTTTCAGAATTTCATCGTCTGTCAGTTTGCCCCAGAGAATTTTTGCGGCACCTGCATGCTGTTTCCATTTTCCGGCAATCAGATCATGGCTTGGGAGGGAGTGTGAAGTTGTAGGCATATTTATTCCAGATTGTTTAATAAGTAATCGACCACATTCAGAATGACTGTGGTCGAAACATAAGTTATTTCAAACGCATATCATTTTTGACTGATTTGACGCCACTAACTTTGCGTGCCACGTCTATTGCGCGATCAGCCGCAGCGTTAGAACTCACGAAGCCACTGAGTTGAACGATGCCTTTGTATGTTTCAACATTGATCTCTGCAACTTTCAAGACAGGATCATTTAAAATTGCAGTTTTAACTTTTGCAGTGATCACGGTGTCATCGATGTATTCGCCAGTACCTTCCTGTTTACTTGTGGACTGACAGCCAGCAACAGCAATCAGCGTAAACGCCATAAAAATAGCTGTTAGATATTTATATATATTTTTCATGAGTAACCCCAGTGTATTGATCAGGAATAACCTGATAATTTTCGAATGGACGCTTGGTTATGGAAACGATCCTTATCCAAGTGGACTGAGACCATGATGAGCTTTAACTTTTATTTATTCTGTGCGTTGACGAACAGACATGTAACGCCTAACAGAATAAATTATGGTTTTAAATAAGGAGAATCATCATGTCACTTGGAACCATTATTCTGGTTGTCGTTGTGTTGATGCTTGTGGGTGTTTTACCTACTTGGCCGCACAGTTCAAACTGGGGCTATGCTCCCAGCGGAGTGCTGGGAACGGTGTTGATTGTTTTACTTATCCTGCTATTGCTGGGTAAGCTTTAATTATTTACTGACTTCGTGTCCTACAACACCGCCTACAGCAGCACCACCAAGCGTGCCAAGGGTACTGCCTCCTGTTAGTACTGCACCACCAACAGCGCCAATACCAGCACCAATCGCTGTGTTTTTACCCTGTTCGGACATACCTGAGCATGCGCTGAGCAAGCTGAGCGCAATGATGGGTAACAAATAATGTTTGATTGATTTCATGACAACTCCTTGAGCTATCCGGATTGAGTAATCTGGATAGGCTCATTTTGTATGTCTTTTTAAATCTTGTCTGTCTGTTGTGACACATACGGCTGATATAGATCCTCTATATAGCTGATGTTCTATTTCAGATCACATATTGATATTTAAAATGATAAGTGCTCCAGCGCACAGACTAATTCTCAACAACTTATCAATATGAAGGCATGCTTAATAAGGAAGGAGATTAATTATGAAGATTTCACAACACAGCAGGTTCGTGATGGCTTCTATTGTTGTCGTCACATCGCTTGTAATTAGTCATGCAGCATTTTCACAAACTCGGCCTACCGTTTCAGCCATGCCGGAGCCTGCACGATGGACACAGGAAGATGTAACAACAGCTCAAAAATTTACAACTGCAAAAAAAGAAATGGCTGCGGCTAAATACGATGCAACCGTTGCTTGCAAACTTGCCCAGCCGGCTAAATATAGCAGCTGCGTCGCTGAGGCAAACCGGATTTATGCAGAGGATATAGCTGCTGCACAAAAATACTTTTATCCCGGCAAATAAATCTTTAGCCTGCAACATATTGCAGGTCTTTGATCTAGTTATTTTTATGCAAAGACCTGCTTTGAGATACGAGTAAATTACTCGTCTTTCACGCCTGCTTTCTGGATGATTTCACCCCAGCGTTTCAGATCTTTTTTAACGAAGTCATTCATCTGTGCTGGCGTCATTTCAATGACGTCGTAGCCGTCAGCATTAACTGATTTGACGATCGCGGGGTCTTTCATGACTTCATTGAAAGCGGGTACAAGTTTAGCCATGACTTCTGGTGGCAATCCTTTAGGCCCAACGATGCTGTACCAAATCGCCGCATCAAAACCTGGATAACCGGATTCGTTCATGGTTGGCACATTCGGCAATAAAACGCTGCGATTCAGTGAGGTGACCGCGAGTGGTTTTAAACTGCCCGCCGATATTTGTGTGGCAGCCGAACCAAGTGAAGAAAATAGGAACGGTACATGTCCACCGAGCAACTCAACCACGGCAGGGTTACCACCCTTGTAGGGTACGTGCGAAATCGTCAGGTTTTCCATGACCTTTAACTGTTCGCCTGCCAGGTGACCAACACCGCCGATTCCAGAGGTGCCGTAGCCCCAGTTGGAGGGATCTTTTTTCGCCAGGGCAATCAGTTGTTTGATATCTTTAGCAGGCGAATCAGGACGCACGAGTACTACTGTGCCACCACCGGCAATCATCGCAACGTTGGTGAAGTCCTTGGTCGGATCGTAGTTCATCTTACGCATATTGGGCAGGATCACCATCGGACCCGAATCCGTAATATGGAGTGTGTAACCATCAGCAGGTGCTTTGGCAGTTAAATCCAGCGCGATGGATGCTCCGGCACCTGGTTTGTATTCGATGATGAACTGCTGACCAATAATTTTGGATACGCGATCTGTAATAGGGCGTATGAGCTTGTCAGCTGCACCGCCTGGGGCATAGCCGACAATCATTCTGATGGGTTTGTTCGGATACTGTGCAAGCGCAGGCGCGCAAGCTGCGGTCATGAGCACGAGTGCTGCGGTTGTGCGTTGAATAATTTGTGTCCACTGCATAGTTGTCTCCAGATCTGGATGTGTTAATTATTTAATTTCAATCAGGTTTCAGAAAATACTTGATTGGGTTTGACCATGCCTTTGACTTCTACAGCATTGCCTGAGGGATCAAAAACTAAAAAGACGTTTTGTTCACGAGGTGTGCCGATAAAAATATGATCTGGCTCCATGGCAAATTTGACATGGGCTGCTCGCAATTTCATGAGCATGGTGTCATATACGTCAGACTCTACTATGACGCCAAAGTGACGTAAGGGATAGGGGTTTTTTCCAATCGTCACAGAAACGTGTTCGGCCTCGACAGGTGAAAGCTGTGCGACAAGATGATGGCCATAAAAATCAATATCAGCACGATCATCTATTGTTCTGGTGACCTTGCAGCTGAGTAAATCCTGATAAAAATGTACTGTGGACGCAATGTCCTTTACCGGGATTGAAAGGTGCAGTGTTGCTTTATTTTGTTTTTGCATCATGTTTGATCAATTGACTTTGATATTAGCTTTTTTAACAATTTCACCGTACATCGCACCGTCTTTTTCTATCAACTGCCTGAAACCATCAGGTGTTGTGCTTTCTGCGATAAAGCCTGCAGCGAGAAATCTTTGCTGAACATCCGGATCTTTCACGATTTCGCCTATTTCTTTTGCAACGCGATCAATGATGGGTTGCGGCGTACCTTTAGGAGCCATAAGTCCTACCCAGGATGACATGGCGAACCCAGGAAAACCTGACTCAGCCATCGTGGGTATGTTTGGCTCTGTTGGCCATCTTTTGGCTGAGCTCACGGCGATCGCTTTAATTTTGCCTTCTTTGACGTGCGGCATGAACACAACCATCGTGTCAAATACAAAGGACAGTTGTCCACTTAGAATGTCAGCCAGAATAGGTGCGCTACCTTTGTAAGGAACATGCTCCATTTGCAGGCCGCTGAGTAAACCAAAATTCGTGCCTGTCATGTGTGCGCTCGCGCCAGTCCCGCTTGAGGCGTAATTCAGTTTGCCCGGGTTGTTGCGACCATATTCAACGAGTTGCTGCACGGTTGTAACAGGTAGTTTGTTGCTGACAAATAGAAATAGTGGCAGGTCTGCCATTTTGCTGATGGGTAACAGAGCATCGGGAGCATATGGCAACTGGTAGAGGTGGGGGCTGATTGAGTAGGCTGCAAGCACACTGACAAACGTATAGCCATCCGGGTCTGCACGCGCAACGGCTGCAGTGCCTACATTGCCGTTAGCACCAGGTTTGTTTTCAATGACAACGTTTTGTTTGAGGCGCGCCGATAACTTTTCCATGATGATGCGCGTGGTGGTGTCGGTCGATCCACCTGGTGTGTATGGCACAACAACTTTGATAGATTTGTTAGGCCAGTCACTCGTACTTTGTGCATATGCG
Organism: Sheuella sp.; assembly: GCA_030650995.1. GTDB lineage: Bacteria > Pseudomonadota > Gammaproteobacteria > Burkholderiales > Burkholderiaceae_B > Zwartia. Next base: position 24,470 of record JAUSCY010000030.1, read on the forward strand.
TAACTGGATGCGCACAGAGCAATACCCATCACTAAAGCTTTGAATCCTCTATAGCTTGTCGACTTTGCCATCATTATTTGTCTCCTTGGTAACTCTTCACTTCTGGAACGATATGCGCTCCAGACCGTGCAGAGAAAACGAGCCAGCATATATTTGCTTGGTCTCGCTGTGATCTTAACTTAAACCGCGTCGGGTAAAAACAATTTATCGTAGGCTGCTAGCAAAGTCTGATGCATCGGGCTGCCTTCCATATCCACGCCAAGTGTATGCAGACCAAAGAAACGCTCTTTGCCAGCAATCAGCGCTTGCGCCTGACGCATGGTTTCAGCACCAAACATCAGGGTTAACGTGTGCAGGTACGGGCTGGCATCTTCAAGATTGAGCAATGTTTCGACACACCTGTAAACCAGCCTGCGAGCAGGGTTCATTTGTTTGTAATGATGAATCCAGTCGCATCCTTCTAGCGCGGCATCTGTATCACCGACTGCCAGCGCCAGGAGCGTTTTGAGTTCGCCGATGCGTAACTCTTTCCAGGTGGAGCCATTGGGCGTGGCAAGGCCGAGGATTTCCCAGAGTGGACGCTCGTCATTCAGATTCAGTGTTTGCAAATCTGTGAGTAGCTCTTTGCACTCGTCATCGGTTAATGCATTCAGTCTGACCAAATAGGGGCGGATCTGATTGCCTATACTGTTATTTTCCCAATCCAGGTCAGCAACAGGATATATCTCTGACATTCCCGGCACAAGAATACGGCAAGCATACGCGCCTTGCTCGGCAAAGTCCGCAACATAAATCTCGAAGCCTTCTGAATGAATAGCGTGACATAACCATTCGTAGTCTTCTTCAGTCGTCTGACTGAAATTCCAGTCTGCAAAGTCATAGTCAGGCTCATTGCCCATGAAATCCCATGAAATGACGCCGCTTGAGTCTACGAAATGAATTTCTAGATTTGAGACTGCAGTGATTTCGTCCATATCGAAACCAGGTTCTGGAAAGTTTTCCAGTGCATCCAGAGCACGTCCTTGCAGTAATTCTGTCAGCGCGCGTTCAAGTGCGATTTCAAAACGGGGATGGGCCCCAAAGCTCGCAAACACCCCTTGGTCTTTAGGATGGATTAAGGTGACGTTCATGACTGGGTACTTACCACCGAGTGAGGCGTCACGAACCATAATGCCAAAACCAGCCTCACGCAAACCCTTAATGCCAGCGACAATACCGGGATAACGTGCGATGACACTTTCAGGCACTTCAGGCAGGCAGATCGCCTCGCTGATAATCCGGTATTTGACGTGTCGTTCAAATATTTCAGATAGCGCCTGACTCCTCGCTTCTTTAGGGGTATTGCCTGCGGCCATACCATTACTGACATAAAGGTTGCCAATGATGTTGACTGGAAACCAGGTCAATGCATCATCACTTAATCGCTTGTAGGGTAAAGCACAAATTCCACGGTCTACATTGCCTGAGTTCAGATCGACCAGTACTTCGCAATCGATGTCATCGTCGGGGTTGTAGAAGGCATGGAGTTTGGGATTGAGTAATTCTGCAGGCCATGCACCGTCCTCGGTATGGGCAAACCACTTCTCCTGCGGATAGTGGACAAACTCTTTATTCGCGCGCGTCTGTCCCAGATGAAAATGCGTCCAGAAATAATGCGTGCCCAGTCGTTCGAAAAACTCACCTAATGCACTGGCACGGGCAGCGAGTTTAGTCGCCCCTTTGCCATTGGCAAACAGCATAGGACAATCCTGATCCTTTACGTGAACCGACCAGATGGATTCAACCGGATTTAGCCAGGAAGACTCGTCCAGGCGAAAGCCGCGCGCAGCGAGTTTTGCCTGCATGGTTGCGATCGTCGATTCAAGTGAAACATCTTTGCCCGGAATGAAGGTATCGGTTTGCATAATGAGTATTGCCAGAAAAGGTAATTGGTGAGCAGCCAGGCTGGCTTTCGGAGAGAGGGGTCAGCAACTGAGGTCTGCAGTGAAATAAAAAACTGTTGAGGCGTCTGACAAACAGCGGTCGAACGCATCAACAGTGGTATGACAATCTAATTGCTAATTTAAGACAGCGTGATTGTTCAAAATACAAAAGAATTAATCAAGTTTTGCACCAGATACTTTAACGACTTCTGCCCAGCGTTTGATTTCGCTGTCTACAAAAGCGCCAAATTCAGCACCGGTAAGTTTTGGAAACTCAGCACCATTTGCAGCCCAGGAGCTTTTGATGAGTTCATCTGCCGGTAATTTTTCTAACTCTTTTAGCAGCTGCTCTTGTGCTGCAAGGGGAGTGCCCTTTGGTACCCAGATGCCATACCAGGTTGTAACGTTGTAATCCGGAAAACCTAATTCTGCTGCGCAAGGGACATCCGGGAAAGCCGGGTTGCGCACATTACCAGACACCATGAGTGCTTTGACGCGACCAGACTTGATATGCTGTGCGGAGGAACCGAGACCGTCAAACATCATGTCTACGTCACCTGCGAACAGGCCCTGCAAAGCAGGACCTGCACCGCGATAAGGAACATGCGTGATTTGTGTCTTAGACTGAATTTTAAACAGCTCACCCGCTAAATGATGAGATGTGCCGCTTCCGGCGGAACCATAGTTAAGTTTGCCTGGATTGGCGCGTGCCTGTGCAATAAAGTCTTTAAAGTCACCAGGAATATTTTTAGGATTAACAACCAATACCTGTGGCACACGTGCAACCAGGGCGATCGGTATGAAATCCTTTTGCAAGTCGTATTCAAGTCTTGGATACATCGAAGGTGCGATGGCGTGGTGTACCGCACCCATGAATAAAGTGTAACCATCTGGATTCGCGCGTGCTGCAATCGTCGCACCCAGGTTTCCACCCGCGCCGCCTCGGTTATCAATGACTAATTGCTTACCCATACTGTTAGTCATGACTGCTGACATAGGACGGGCAAATGCATCTGTACCACCACCGGCCGGGAAGGGCACTACCATCACCACAGCTTTACTCGGCCATTTGTCTTGTGCAAATGCGGGAACAGTCGTCAGTGCCATGGAGAGCGCACTGAATTGCAGAAGTGCTCGGCGTTTATTATTTTTAGGCATCATATTGTTTGTCTCCAATGAAATGTAAAGCGCACCTGATGGAACGCGCCCAATACAAATACAAAAATATGCATCGGTATTGGGCGTCACTTAAATCTTGCATCAGTATAGTGCGTTTACTCGCATCGACTACTGGTTTTTAATCCCAGCTGCCTTGATCACTTCTCCCCATTTAATAATCTCGGCTTGCAAGTATTTACTTAAATCTTCAGGCGTGCCGCCCATTGGGGTTGCACCAACGTCAGAGAGCTTTTTCCTGAACTCAGGATCTTTAAGGATCTGGTTAAGTTCATGGTTGACGCGTTGCACAATTTCGTCAGGTGTTCCTTTGGGCGCAAGCAGAGCAAACCAGGTGGAGGAGAGCAGTTTCGGGAAACCAAGTTCCGTCGTAGTCGGCACATTTGGTAGCGCTGGTGAGCGGGTAGGCGACATAATCGCAATAGCACGAACTTTGTCAGCTTTAACTTGACCAGCAATGCCGGGGATCAGCTGAAACATTAACTGAATATCGTTTGCCATCAAATTTGTCGTAGCAACACTCGGTGCGTTGTAGGGGACATGCACCATTTTTGTTTGCGTCTCGTTCATGAATAGCTCGCCCGCCAAATGCATGGAGCTCCCTATGCCGGTAGAACCAAAATTTAGTTTGCCCGGATTTTCGCGTGCGTAACTTATAAACTCCTGAATAGTCTTGACGGGCTGATTGTTATTGACAACCAATATGTTTGGCACATCGCAGATCAGCCCAATCGGAGTAAAGTCCTTTTGTGCATCAAAGCCAGGTGTCGCATAAAGATTTGGGCTGACAGCCAGGGTGCCCGCCCATGAAAACAGGAATCTGTAACCATCTGGTGCATACTTTGCTGCCGCAGCGGCACCAATATTTCCATTCGCGCCAGGTTTGTTTTCGATAATGACACTTGTTTTGAGCCGCGTGGCGAGCTGTTCTGCCAGCATACGTGCCAGTGTGTCGCCTGTCCCGCCTCCACCTGGCCCAGGCACGGTTATCTGGATTGGCTTGTCAGGCGATGGCCAGTTGCTGGCTTGTGCAAATGTTGAAATAGACATTAGTGCGATGGCGGAAAAGGCCAAGATATGTTTGTAAGTTTTATTCATCATCGGATTAAAGCGTTGTTTGACGCCCAGATTAATTTGTGGATTGAAAGATCGCATGCTTATTCCTTTGGCTCAAACGGGAAAGACAGGCTCACCAAGATTAAGCATGAGTCGATTTGCCCATGCAAAAATAGCGATTGAGTGAATCAGATCAAGAATTTCAGTATCGCCCAGGCCAACATTCTTAAGGGTCTGGATGTGTTGCGCTGAAATTTCATCTGGTTGCTTCGTCAGAGCAATAGAGAAATTTACGATCGCTTTTTCGCGTGCATCGGTACCTGCAGTATGAGGATCGGTAAATACCTGTTTAATTACATCAGTCCGCTTGGCAAGCTGCTCGAAGCGCTGTGCGTGCACGGATGCGCAGTAGACACAGCCATTGATACGCGAAACAACGCTTGAAGCCAATTCTCTTTCTGCACGTGGCATACCACCTGGCGCATACATGATGGCGTTAAATGCGGTAGAACGTTGCCGTAAAATTTCAGGCTGATGAACGAGGAACAAATAGTAATCAGATACTTTTGCCTTGGGATGGCTTTCCTCTAACACCTCGATTTGCTCTGGTGTGGCATGATCGACACGCACAACATCAAGCCAGGCATCCCAGCCTAGTGTTTCGTTTGTGAATCCATTGATTTTGATGATTTCAGGACTTTGCTGATTCATGCTTGTTGCTCCAAGGCTTTCATGGCGTTAAGTCCTGCGGCAAGACGAACCTGATACGAAACAAAGGCAATCAGTTGTGCGAGGGTCACTACCTCAGGGGTACTTAAGCCTGCGTCCTTGAGCGCGGTCAGTGCATGCTTGTCGGCGCGAACTGGATCGGTAATCAATATGTGGGTAAATATCAGTATGGCCTTGAGCCGTGGTACGTTGATTTGAGTCAGGTCGCCACGCAGAACCTGCTGGACCGTGACTGGATCTGCCTGTGCCTGTTCAAGTCTTGATTGATAAACTTTTGCGAGTGCTGTTGCAGGTGTGACCTCACAGGCGAGCAAAGCTGCGAGGAGTCGTTCAGTGACGCTCAATCCTGGAAGTTGTGGATCAAACAGGCCGTCTTCGCTGCCCTGGGTGGCCTGAACAACTTTTTCGCGCTGATGACGCGTAGAGTGCGTCATCAGCCCTGGCTTAAGATCCAGTAAAGTATCAATCGTATCGTAGGCGCTGCTTTCAGTCATATCTGTTCCTGAGAAGACAATCTAGTGTTCAATAAATAAGAATGTGTATTACAAATAGTTCAACAAGGTCGGATTCAAAATATGATTGCGTCAATTGGCAGCAATCCATTCATCACCCAATAATTCAGGTTCTTCAAATTGTTTGATGCGTTCAAAGTGTTGAGCGACATCCTCCCTGTAAAACGCGCTGGCGATACCCTGAGCGAGCCTTTTTGCGCCATCGCTAATCGCAGGAATATCACCGGATACTGTGCCGTGTGAAAGTGCTGCCGGATAGCAAAAACAATGTACTGACTCGAGTCCCGGGCAGCTGCCGGGTATTTTTTCCTGAAGCTGAAAAATCGGTCCCAGATCGGGTGAGTCCATGAGTTCTTGATCTTGTTGCGCTGCGTGAGGTTGATAACGGTCTTTCCAGGCCCGAACATAAGGCGCGAGATGTGCGTACTCGGGACGGGCTTGCCAGTTGATTCTGAATCCTGTTGAAAGAATCAAAAAATCGAAAGTAAACAGACCGTGTGGCGTTGAAATATGAATCAGATCATTCTTTGCCTCAATCTTTTGAATCGGACAACCAAAATTGAATCTGGCGTTTTTAAATTTTGATACGCGTAAAGTACTGCCGCGCGGTGCGGGAACCTGCTGAGAATTGATGTAGTGGCGAATACGCCATTTCCACTCGTCAGGCAAGTCTACGTGTCCGAAAGTGAGTCCCGCATTGCCTGCACCTTTGCCTTTGTTGATGCGTGGCATATCGCTGCGTCTGATCAGCAGATCCACACTTTGAGCACCTGCTTCCAGTGCTGTTGCAGCGCTATCCATAGCCGAGGCACCTGCACCGATTACGCCTATGCGCCTGCCTTTGAATTTCTGTGCGTCGATTGGATCCGAGGAGTGGGACCAGAGATGGCGAGGCAAACTCAAGGCAAAATCGGGAACATAAGGTCCACCTAAACCATCACGACCCGAAGCAATGACTAATCGTCTTGCATGAACGATCTGAGGGCCCGTGGGCGAGTCAAGATGTATCTCTACGTGTCCATCCTGACAGGCAATGACATCCCGAACCTCATGCTCATTGCGTACGTCGAGATCCAGGACTTTGCGATACCAGCGCAAATAATCCATCCATTGCAGTCTTGGAATTTTATCCAGCACTTCCCAGGCTTGAATGCCATACTGAGCCTCGAACCAGGCGCGAAAAGTCAGAGCGGGCAACCCGAGCGCGGGACCTGTCAGTTGTTTGGGAGAGCGCAAAGTTTCCATTCTGGCGGTGGTTGCCCAGGGACCTTCTAGTCCCACAGGCGCACGATCGAACAAAACGGCATGGATGCCGAGCATTCGAAGTGATGCGGCCGCAGCCATTCCCGCCATGCCGGCGCCGATAATCGCAACGTCTATGACAGGCTGACCATTGAACGCACGCGCAATGACCCATTCTTTCGCTGGCAAGTCTAGCCATGCGAGGTCTTGCTTCAGACGGGCTTGAAGTTGTGCGAGTCCATCGGGATTTCTATGTAAATCTGTCATGTTCAATTTTTGGATTAAAGGTACTCATTTCTATATTTTTCAAGAATACAATGTTCTGCCCTTTGACTTTAGAGAACTTTAGACTTTAAAGTCATTAGGATATTGATTGGTTGAATAGTGATTTGCTACCCATTTCCCTCCATTTGTACCTACTTTCGTCTCAGGAATCCTAATGAGTGACTCAAGCTTCTGGCTGCTGCGTTTTGAGAATCAGGTGCTGATTCATACTGCTTCAATCAATGATCAGGTTTTCCCTGTCAGCAGTGCGGCAGAATTCGGGCACCCGCCAGAGGCTTTACTGATTGGGCAATGGCAGGGCAAACCCTGTTATGCGTTAGATCTTGAAAGTATCCCGAGTCATATTCAAGGCGAACTGATGCCGGTTCGCAGCCTCTTTGCTGCGGTGGGTGAAGAGGCCTTCACACTGGCGGGTCGCGCCACGCAACTGATGGATTGGCAAAAAAATCACCGGTTTTGTGGTCGCTGCGGTACGGTTCAATTCAAAAAAACGACAGAATTCGGAATGGAGTGTCCCGCCTGCCGTCTGGTGTCCTATCCAAGGATCTCTCCAGCGGTGATGATTCTGATTCAACGCGGAGATGAGCTGTTATTAGGACGCAGCCCTCACTTTAAACCCGGTGTTTTCAGTGCACTAGCGGGTTTCGTCGAGCCTGGTGAGACCCTGGAGCAATGCTGCATCCGTGAGGTACGCGAGGAGGTCGGCGTCGAAATCACCAATCTGCGCTATTTTCAGAGTCAGCCCTGGCCGTTTCCTAACTCTTTGATGGTTGCGTTTTTTGCTGATTACGCAGGCGGCGAAATCAATATCGATCCGAATGAAATAGAGGCGGCAGCATGGTTTTCGAAAAACGATCTGCCAAAGCTTCCTGACCCTGTGAGTATTGCGCGGCGATTGATTGATGCTTCGTTGGGCATAGAGCGCTAATTAATTAGCGCTAGATAATTGGCGCTAACTAATAGGCGTTAACTAAGGAGGGCTTTGTAGAGCATCATGGCTGCGATGAAGAGGGTGAAGAGGGCGAAAAACTGCTGAAGTCGCGGGCCCGACATGATTTTTGCAAGCTGTCTGCCCACCATCATGCCACCCAGCGCCCCGCCTGCAAAGGGCAGGGCAACAGGCCACATCATGGTGCCTGAAACGGTTGCGATGACAACGTTTCCAAACGAAACAACTGTTAGTACGCCAAGAGAGGTCGCCACGATTGACTGGACCGGCAGGTCGGTAAATCGCTTGAGAGAGGGAACGATGATGAAACCGCCACCCACCCCAAGTAGCCCTGAAAAAAATCCTGCCGCTGCACCTGCTATTGCAAGGGATCGCGCACATGGCACGGTCCAGATCAGCCTTCCTATTGACTGATTCAACATGCAAGGAGGAGGTCTGGTTTCTTTGGGCTGGATGCCACGTATTTCCTTGAGTGCTCCTGAGAGCAGCCTGATTCCCACAATGCAAAGAAGAAGTGCGAAACCGATCGAAAGTGGTTTGTTCGGGATCAGTTTAGCCAGCCATATGCCCATTGGAGTCATGATCAGTCCGAACAGAGCCATGAATCCTGCTGCTCTGTAGCGCAGGATTCCACCTTTCAACGCCAAGATCGCTCCAATCCCTGCAGACAGGCAGACCGCAAGCAACCCGATTGGGCCCGCTTGTGCAACAGTAAGATGCAAACCAAAGCCAAGCAGTGGCACGGAAAGGATTGCACCGCCCGCTCCAGTCAGCGCAAGCAGGCAGCCGACTACTGCGCCGAGTAAGAGACTGATGACAATCGTCGAATCCAAAATAAATCCTTAATAATTATTAATTATAAGTATATATCTAAAAGAAATATATAATATCAATCTGTCATGAGTAGTCCGTCATTAACGCTTTA
>JAUSCY010000041.1 GCA_030650995.1 Sheuella sp.
AAATCGACGCCTTCGATGCCGCGACAGCAGATTTGCCCGGTGCTCGCAGCCTGAGTAATTCCGGTGGGATTCTGGCCTGGCCAGGTTCGCGTCGTGACTGGGCGCGTGCAGGTATTTTGCTTTATGGCGCCGATCCGATGCCAGTGCAGGCGCACGGGCTGATTCCAGTGATGACGCTGCAGAGTCAGGTATTTGCTGTCAAAACGATCGAGCCCGGTGAATCACTTGGCTATGCGGGTACGTTTACAGCACAGGTTAGCACCAGAGTTGGACTCGTCGCCATGGGGTATGCGGATGGGTATCCACGCTGCGCGCCAACTGGCACACCTATTGCTGTGGATGGGCAGATGACCAGAACGATTGGCCGTGTGTCCATGGATATGCTCACGATCGACCTGACAGACTTACCTCAGACGGGGATTGGCAGCAAGGTAGAGTGCTGGGGCCGACAGATCGATATCAATACTGTCGCACGCCTGGCCGGCACGATCTCATATGAATTGCTCTGTAACGTTAAACGCGTACCGCTTGTGTATGTCAGCTGACAATCAATAATTATTTAATCGTCTCATGACTCGAGTGGCACCCTAGAGGTAATATCCAAAGGTAACATCAAAACAAATCGTTATTGATAGCGATTTCAACGACATTAAATACCTTTAGAAACACATGCAACTTGCCACCGGGAGTATGCATTGATGTTTCAAACGGTCTCATAATTTCTCAAAACAGCATAAAATATCAATATTTTGAATAACTTAGCGTCTCATACTATCTCATTTCATTTATAGAATCTTCTTGGAATATTGATCGATTGGGGATGTCATTGGGGGTATCAATTCAAGGATACCTCCAGATATGCTGTCCACACTAAAGGTCAAATCCGCCAAACCGGAAGCGCGCGAACTGCACACCGATGCCCGGAAGCTTGTGGTCCTGAGTGCGTTCACTGAACGTGATGGTGTTTGTTGTGTTTTTAATCACGAATCGTGATGGTTTGGGGGTACCCCCCCTCAGAGCAGTTGATTAAACAGGCACTTTGGGCGAGTCTCTGGTTACGACACCAAGAGACAACCAAAGTGTGCCACATACCTCAGCAAGATCCCAATTTTTTTCGACTACTCATTCGTATTGATCAAGAGTTAGCAGAATCTAGCCGCCTGTCGGGTTGCCACTGTGGGGGTGTTCTGCACCGCGCGAACTATCCCCGTAAGCCCCGTGGTTGCCCTGTTGAGATCCGAGCCGAGTTTGAATCACGCTTCAGTTTTTGTTGTGCGCGCTGTCGTTGCCGCACCACATCCATGTCCGTACGATTTCTGGGCAGACGCGTATATCTATCGCTGGTGATGGTATAGGTGTCTGCCCGGCATGCCGGGCAGAGCCCTCGTCCAAGACCTCAGCTTCGTTGAACAATTGGCCCTGGCCCGCGGACTGCTCGGAGCTCGCGCCAAACATGCGGCGACGTGCCAGAATGAATTGCTCAATCAGGTGATTGATGTATTCATGCGCGCGAGCATTGGATGCATTGTGTGCCTCAATGACTGAGTGTAAGAGTGCCGTCAGGGCGCTCACCTCAGTGGGCAAAACCACCGGCAATGTGATCTTGGCAAGTGTGAATCTCTCTTTATAAATCATGGGATTGGAGGATTTTTTGTGCATGCCGTATTGCACCAAAATCTCCTATGAAACCGAGGTAAAAAGTAGTATTTTATGAGGTTTATTTCGCCATAAATTTAAGCCCTCACGCAGCCACTCAAACTCTTGCAAACTGAGGGTCTGCACAGACGTATCGAGCTCATCGAGCCAGGCAAATCCCTCTGACTCCAGGCGCTTGAGCCACAAGCAAAAACCATTGCGATGCCAGTAGAGCACCTTGATTCGGTTGTGCCCACGATTGATAAAAACATAGATCGTGCTGGCGAACGGACTCAGAGATAGTTCCTGCTCGATCAGCACGCTCAGCCCATCAATAGATTTTCTGAAGTCCACGGGCTTGCGACACAGATACACGTGGTCGATCTGGCAGCCCGGGTGCATCAGCGCACACTCTGCATAGTGCGTGCCAACGTCACCAGCCACTCTGCACTCGGCCATGATGACATCTCCAAGCGAAGGCCGCTGGACATGACCAACGTACAGCCAACGGCCGCCCGCACAACTGGAGAGTGTGCCACGCGAAGCGCCACAAAATTACCTGAGCCTGGAGAATCAGACTTGCTGGGAACTGAAGGTTTTAATTTACGCTGCCAGTAATACAGCGCTTTGACGGAGATGCCGTGTAACTTTGCGTACGCAGCCCCTGATATGCCGGCTTGCTTATTTGCTGCTAAGTGATCCATCCAGTACTGCCTGCCCATCTGCATGTTTGTTCTATCTGAAATTGAAGAGTCCAAGCATGCGGGATTTTGCACGAGCTGAATAGTATGGGGTTCATGGACCGCTTACAAACTCATGCCGTTCAAGCCACGATGCACTGAATAGATCCGAAATCGCTACCAGAAACGACGGGCGTACTTACAAACATTCTCTATAACGTGCACGGTAATGCAGCAGGCTTTCTCCTTGACGGAAAAACCCATGTGCACTTTCCGCCGCACATGGCAGCCGCAGTACTTAGGGCTGTAAATGTTGGCGAAAGAGTTAAGATTCGTGGTGTCAAATCGACCGCTATCGGCCTTATGATTGCAGCCTCGATTACTGCAGAAAATGACATCCTGGTGGAGGATCACGGCCCAGGTCTTAAACACGACCGCTCTTGAAGTGTAGTGATCGCGACTTGATTAATCCCAACAAAATTCTGTTCGGGTAGCGGCCGTCGGTCGATGTGACGGGTATCTCGCTCAGTGGAACTAACGTGGCGAATTATGTTTTCAAGACGACCGCCACCGCAGGCAATGTTTTGACTATTCACGAACAGGCTAGCAAACTTTGACATTAAATTCACAAACACTAACAAGACTGCAAACATCGCAGGTAGTGCCATCACCGGACTGGATGTGGGAAATTACAAACTAGAACATAAATCGTAACGGTCCGCTCAGTCTTTCAATCACCCACAAATTCATGGGGTTACACCTTATAGTTGATGTTCATTCTTACAATGGACAGGTATTATGGCAAAAACCTCTGGTTTGCAGGCCTCAAGCGCACAAACAACCGATGTCGATGGTTGGGTCGGGCGAGAAACAGCGAGCTGTCAATCTTGTCACTCAGTTTCTAAAAATATGGACAAAGCATGATACATGTTGTACGTTTGGCTTAAATCCCATTTCCTTTGGTGAACTCTATACATTTAAATTTATGTCTAACCCAAAAATAAACTTAATAAACCGAGTTGGCTTAACTATTAAAATTTGACTGAACATTCGAATGTTTCAGTTTTTATCTCAATTGGGACCAGTTGCAGATCAAATCTTTTTGATATTTAATTTTAAAGAAAATTATTTCTTAATGAGCAAACGTACTAAACAATGGTTTTCTTGTGGAGTGGCACTGATCATTGGATTGATACTGACTTTTTTTTCCAGTCTTCAAGTTAAACAGTCTATAGAAAATACTGCTGTCGAACAGTTTTCGTTTGCTGCGGATCAAGATACGCTTAAAATTCAAGAGCGGCTTAGTGCTTACTCATTGATCCTGCATGGTGGCGCAGCTCTTTTCGCGGGATCAAATGAAGTTACGCGTCAGGACTGGCATGACTATATTGAAGTACTAAAGGCTGGCAGCCATGTGCTAGGTGTACAGGGGATCGGGTTTGTTGAAGTTATTATCCCTGAGAACCTCGTCAACCACGTTACCAAAATCCGCAATGAAGGATTCCCTGACTACGTGGTGCGTCCATCCACAGAGCGTGCGCTTTATACATCCATCATTTACCTTGAACCGTTCGATGATCGAAACCTTCGCGCTTTCGGTTTTGACATGTTTTCAGAACCGGTTCGTAGATTTGCGATGGAGCAGGCTCGAGACAGTGGTAATGCTGCACTATCCGGCAAAGTCGAACTGGTGCAGGAGGATAGCAATCAGCCACAGGCAGGGGCCCTCATGTATGTGCCTGTGTATCGTAATGGTGTGTCAGTCGATACCATTGAGCAGAAACGCGCAGCACTGATTGGCTGGGTTTATAGTCCTTATCGTATGAATGATCTAATGGCGGGTATTCTCAACAATTGGGCGACGCACAAAACCAATTCTCAGGCCTTACAAATTTACGATACTGACGAAGCATCACCAGCTAACTTATTATTTGAGAGCCAACCTACAAATACGCCGAATTTACATTCTTTCTTATATCAAACTCGTACCATCGATTTCAATGGACACCACTGGTTATTGGTATTCAGTGGGTTGCAAACAGCAATTAACATCAACTATGTACCAGCATGGGCTACCCTCATTGGGGGTCTCATTTTGACCGGCCTTGTGTTTGGAATGTTTCTGATTATCAATCAACGTTCCAATGCTTTAAGCATGGCAAAAAAATTCTCTGAAGAAATTAAGAAGCAGCAGATCCTCTTACAAGACAGTGAATTTCGGTGGAAATTTGCTATTGAAGGTACCGGTGCTGGTCTTTGGGATTGGAACTTGCAGGAAGAAACGATTTTTTTCTCAAAAACATGGAAAAAACTGTTGGGTTATTCAGAAAATGAGATAGGGACAAGTCTGGATGAGTGGACAAGCCGGATACATCCTGATGATAAAGAGCAAGCTACAGCCAAGTTACGGGCGTACATTGAGGGAAAGGATCTCACCTATATTAGTGAATACCGGGTAATTTGCAAAGATAAATCCTATAAATGGCTAATGAATCGAGGTATGGTAGTTAGCCGCAGCAAGGACAATAAACCATTAAGAATAATTGGTACTTCCACGGATACTACCAAACGAAAAGATGTTGAGGAACAAGCACATTTTTTAGCATTTTATGATCATCTGACCGGACTCCCGAATCGTCGACTCCTCGCTGATCGTCTAAGCCAAGCACTTGCTTCTAGCACCCGTAGTGGGTGCTATGGTGCGCTCATGGTTCTAGATCTTGATAATTTTAAACAGCTAAACGACAAGTATGGACATAACGCTGGCGATTTGCTCCTAAATCAAGTCGCAAGTCGAATCAAGAGCTGTTTACGAGATAAAGATACTGTGGCACGCTTTGGAGGTGATGAATTTGTGGTGATAGTCGAGGAGTTGAATGTAAATATAACTCAATCGATGTTACTCGCACGTATTGTTGCTGAAAAAATCAGATCAAGTCTGTCAGAACCATATTTTATTAAAGTCGAACCTGATGCAATGACGGGATCTATCGTGGTTAAGCATAGCTGTACAGCAAGTGTCGGTGGAACCTTGTTCGTTGATCATGAAACCAGCACGGATGAGATTTTCAAAAGAGCTGATGTAGCAATGTATCAAGTAAAAGGTGCGGGTCGCAACGCCGTGGTTTTTTTGAATAAACTGCCTTAGAGTAAGTGACAGTTGGCTCAATCAGCACTAAAAATAAACGCTAAAAGCATAAAATGCATCCTTTAGTACTTGAAAAGTAGAGTGCGTCCAACAACGTTCCATTGCTCATACTCAACTCATACACTTGATAAACTCATCTAGTGGAACTGGGCGACTAAATAGATAACCTTGGTAAGCATCGCATCCACTCTTGGCCAGAAAATCGAACTGTTCTTTTGTCTCGACCCCTTCCGCAATAATTATCAAGCCCAGATTCTTGCCTAGTGCAATAATGGTCTGAGCAATTGTGCATGCACTCGCATTAGTCGGAGTTTCAAGCACAAAAGACCTGTCAATTTTCAGTCTATTCAGAGGGAGTTGCTTCAGAATGGATAGTGAGGAATAACCGGTGCCAAAGTCATCCAGTGCGAAGCTCACCCCCTGATTCCTGAGAAACAGCATTTTTTTGATCGTTCCTTCGACGTCGTTGACTAACAGACTCTCTGTGAGCTCGAGCTCCAGTCGCTCAGGATTTGCGCCCGTGCGCTCAAGTATTCGGATCACTGAACTCACGAAACTTTCTTGATGAAATTGATAGGCACTGACATTAACGGATAGGGTGAGATGAGTCATTTCTGGCTGATTCGCCCATATAGCAAGTTGAGTACAAGCAGTTTGTAACACCCAATTTCCGAGCGGTAGAATCAAACCCATATCTTCAGCAATCGGTATGAATTCCGATGGTGGGACCAGCCCACGTTTTGGGCACTGCCAACGTAAAAGTGCTTCTGCACCAATCAGATTGCCAATGTCATCGAACTGCGCCTGATAATACAAGAGGAACTGGTCTTTCTCTATTCCTTCGCGGAGGTCCGCTACTAACGAAGCACGTGCCCTTACATTCTCTTTCATCTGTGGAGCAAAAAATCGTAAAGTATTTCGTCCCGCTTCCTTTGCCTGGTATAAGGCTAGATCAACGCTTGTGAGCAGTTCACTTACAGTATCTTGCTGATGACCTGAGAAAACAGTGAGCCCAATACAGCAACTGCATTGATAGGAATAATCTGCCAGTTGATATTTTTGAGACAGCTCATCAATTATTTTCTCTCCCTCCCTCTCCGCTAGGTCGACGGCATCCTGCAGGTTTTCACCCAATCCTTTGATCATCACCACGAACTCATCCCCACCAAGACGCGCGACAGTTGCACCATCACGAACCCCCGCGATTAACCGTGCAGCGACCTGCTGCAGAAGCAGATCACCAATCGCATGACCGAGCGTGTCGTTCAGCGTCATGAAATTATCCAGATTGATCAATAGAAGCACGCTATAGTTTTTATCTTGTGCACTTATTGTTAACGCGGTCTGTATCTCAACAAACAGGAGCTGTCTGTTAGGTAAATTCGTCAAGGTATCGTAAAAAGCCAATTGATGAATCTTTTCTTCAGACTGCTTGCGTTGAGTAATATCCGTAAATGAGCCTACGAAGTGTGTGCTCTGTCCTGCTTCGTCCTTAACTGCTGTAATAATGAGCCATTCTAAATAGTGCTCACCATTTTTTCTTTTATTCCAAATCTCGCCCTGCCAGGAGCCACTCTTGAGAATTGACGTTTGAATTGTTTGATAAAAAACAGCATCATGACGACCAGACTTCAGTATGTTTGATTTTTGACCAATGACTTCATCTGCCTGATAACCTGTAATTTGAGTGAACGACTGGTTGACATTCAAAATGATCTGATTGCTATCTGTAATCATGATTCCTTCCTGCGACTCAAAAGCGACCGCAGCAATGTTGAGCTGCACTTGAGCTCGATTACGTTCATTATGATTTTGCAGTGCGAGCATGCCGAATGCCAGATTGTCCGCTAGTTCCTGTAATAGTTTGCACTCTGCGACATCAAATGCAACTGACTCCGAAGTGTAGATCGACAAAACGCCTAATATTCCTGATGCGCTCCTCAGAGGCAATGCGATACTTGCTTGGTAGTTTCGTTTATGTGCAGCATTTCGCCAAGGCAACATTGCCGGATCAGTTTGAAAGTTTAGGTTGATCTGAATCTCGCCAGTATGCATAGCCTGACTGATTGGACCATGGTCAAGGGTCCAACTAAACTTCATTTCTTTTAGATAACCATCTTCATATCCATAGTGGGCAACAGGTCGGAATGTTTTATCTGGATTGTTGTCAGGTACGCCAACCCATGCCATTCGGTAATGCCCTTTTTCTGTAATAAGTCGACAAATTGCGCTCAACAAGTCGCTTTCATTTGTATTGCGTACCAGCGCTTCGTTACAAGCGCTGAGTGTAAGCAAGGCACGATTGGCTCTCTCCAGTGCAAGTGCATCCTTTTGACGCTCTGCATGAACAGCGCGTCGCCAGCGCTGAATAAGCACTAAAACTAATACACTTAGAATAGTGATGATCGCAAATAAAATACCTTGCGGATATGCGCTTCTTCGCCAGGATTCAATAATTGCAGTATTGATATTTCGACTTACAGTCACTACGAGAGGCTTGTCTATGGCAATGCCGTCGATCAGGACGGTTCTTAGTGCAACTATCCGGTTTTCAGCTGTTGTCTTACTTTTTCCAGAATATACATTTGCCTGTTGACCGCTCGATTTATGACGCGAAAAAAATGTATCGAATGTGCTCAAATCTGATCCGGATTGAGCAACCGACTCTGGTACCATCTGAAATAAAACTCCATCGCTATGAACAATGGATGAGCGGATATCTGGGGAATAATGCACCGAACTCAGTAGGGTGGAAAAATATTCAGGTACTAATGTAATTACTACCGCACCTGCAAAATTTCCGTTTTGATCGAAAATGTTTTTAAACAGACTGATCGCATGAGTCGATTGACCTGGCACTTGATAGGGTGTGCTTATGTGAAGGACGCCGGGATTCTTAAACTGCATTGCAGCCTTAAAGTACTCCTGCTCAGCCAAACTGGTTCCAACAAATAGCTCATCGCTTGAATATTGAATAATTCCATTTGAATCAACAACCGAAACTGATTGAATATTCCCCATTGAAGCACTATTCATTGCAAGCAAATGACGATTGTTGAGTATATTTAATATGCTGTGCGACGTTAGC
>JAUSCY010000051.1 GCA_030650995.1 Sheuella sp.
ATAACTTGAGCTCCAGGCGAGGATGACAATACCTACTAAAATTAGTCCAAGAGTTAACGCCTGACCATGCTCTGATTGATCACACCGTTGAGAGAAATTACGCAGACCAACATGCATCAACGTGCACCTGATTCACTATTACCAGTAAACGACTTGAGTGATTTAGGGGCGGCCTGTATTGCTGCGGCCTCTGCTGCACTCGATGCTGAGCGTGATTGCTGTGAACCGTCCTCACCTGCAATCTCTTTTGCCATTGCAGCAGTTTGAGCGCGTAAAACCTGACCGAAATACTGATAGACGGCAATCGCTGCAACTGCGACAAGTGCAACAATAATGATGTACTCGGTCATGCCTTGACCGAGCTGTTTTTTATGGTTTTGAAAAGTTTTAAGGGGTGGTATGTGTCGCAACGGCATCTCTGATCTCTTGAATAAACAAGACCAGAGTATGAGTATGGATAGTATTTAACTCAATTCGTAAAAGCCGCTACAGACTCAATGCGCACTACTTAAATAAAAAATTGATTCAAAGAAGGTGCTACCAGCCGTAAAACCTTTCCCAGGTTTCTACATGGCCTGTTGAGTCGAGTGCTTGATACTGCGGAAACTGTGCTCCTGTTGCACAGGCATGATTAGGCAAAATACGCAATTGCATACCGACAGGAAACATGTCACTGATCGAAGTACCCAGTGCTTCGCGACTCGACAAAATTCCATGCTCCTGATTCGCACCAGAAACAATAAATCCAGGAATGGGTGTGCCATCCACGCGGCAAACTTGACCGTAACCATAATCAGCTATTTGTTTCTGTGTACCGCGATCACGGCTCATTGCCATCCAGCCGGCATCGATTATTGCCCAGCCCTTTTCTTCCTGATGACCAATGACTGTTGTTAAAACACTCAGTGCAATTTCATCCAGCGAACAGACGCCTACATTGTGCATGACAAGGTCAAAAAATATATACACTCCGGCCCGTACCTCTGTAACACCGTCAAGATTTACTGCGCTTAATGCGGTAGGCGTTGAACCCACACTGACTATTTCACAAGCATATCCAGCTTCACGTAACCGGGTTGCGGCCCGCACACACAGCGAACGCTCCTGTTCAGCCATCGCGATTAATGCCGAGGGGGAGTTTAAATCGTAACTAGAGCCGGCGTGCGTCAAAACACCTGCGATATGTGCACCTGGACTTACCAGTTCTGCAGCAACATCCAGCAATGTCTGTGACTCAGGCTTGATGCCTGAACGATGATCATCCGTATCGATCTCGATCAAAACTTTGAACGTCAGTCCGTTCGCCGCGCCATACGCTGTAATCGCACGAGCAGAAGCAACACTATCAGTCAGAATCTTTAAATCGCATCCCAGTGAAATTAACGCATGCGCTTGTTTGAGTTTAGTGGGTACGATACCAACCGCATAAACGATATCTATAATTCCTGCGGCAAAGAACTGCTCTGCTTCTTTAAGCGTTGAAACAGTAATGCCCTGTGCCCCTGCAGCAATCTGGGCTGCAGTCACTTCAACACACTTAGACGTTTTGACATGAGGACGAAAGCTCACCCCCAGACTATTGATCTGAGACTGCATCCTGTCGATGTTGTGTTGCATGCGGGAAAGATCGATCAAAGCAGCGGGCGTTACGATGTCAGTGAGATTCATGCCGTTTTATTTGTTAAGTTAATATGAGTAATGATAGTTGTATGTATAGGTGTTGCGTATAAATAGGTATTAGGTTTTTTAGAACTTATACTGCATTCTTGCATTTAACTATATTACTCAGAACAATCCATGTTATCTAGAACAAACGATGCTTAGTTTTATTGGCCCTTTATTTGCTTCGGCTGTGTTCAAAACATTAGCCCTACTCCCTTTACCCTCTCTTCAGCGTATTGGTCGGTTTTGCGGGTGGATTACATGGGTTTTACCAGGAAGCTATAAAAGGAATGCTGCAAAAAACCTGAAACAAGCATTTCCAGATGCCACGGAGGAAATGCAACGCAACGCAATCCTGAATGTCGGCATTTTATTTCTTGAAATGCCTTTCTGGTGGATCAGGCGTAACGATGCGGCGCTCAACAAGTTGATCGAATGTGATAACTGGGAACAGTTTGATGTCGCGCTTGCAAAAGGGAAAGGCGTTATTTTGCTTTCACCTCACGCTGGCTGCTTTGAATTACTAGGGCCTATTTACGCCAGCAGATACCAATCAACGGTGCTGTTCAGACCACCCCGCATGGCGTGGCTTCAAGACTGGATTATCAAAATGCGTTCGCGCAGACTACTGACAATGGCGCCAGCCAATCAATCTGGGGTCCGTTCGCTTGTGAAAACCCTCAAGCGTGGTCACACGGTAGGGATACTGCCAGATCAAGTACCTGTCGAGGGTGAAGGCGTCTGGTCACCTTTCTTTGGCAAGCCTGCTTACACGCTTACGATCGTCCAGCGCTTGCAAAGCCTGACTGGTGCAACTATTTTTATTCTCGCCGCTGAACGAAAGGCTATTGGCCAAGGCTATAAACTGCATTACAAAGAAATGCTTTCGCCACTTCCTGAAGATACTGTTGAAGCAGCAACAGTTATCAATCAGGAAATGGAAAATATGATCCGCCTCATGCCGGATCAATATTTATGGGGTTATAACCGCTACCGTCAGCCCAAACACAAAGCATTGGTCCAAAAAAAAGCAGAGTGATGTTTTGCTGGACAGGCAAGATTACAGAGTAATGTTTTGTTAGACGGACAACTTAAATTAGATGTTATTAAGGCAGCAGCACGATTAAACAAGCTTCGTTATGAAGGCTGCGATGTATGGCTGGCGTGGGTAGTCATTACCTCCAGGACTTTACGACCATTACTACTCAGCACCTCTGTATGCACAACAGCGGTTAGGCGGCCGCGATGAACAACCGTCGAGCGGGCTGAGATTGTGGCTCCCTCACCAGGACTGATATAACTAGCCGTCACGCCAGTCAGTTTCCAGTGATTGGATAGTGAAGCATTCGCTGTCACCATTGCCAGACCTAGTGTAATTCCGCCCTGTACGTGCCCAACCCGGTTACCGATATGGGGGCCATTGACGAGTTCACAGTAAGCACTGCGCTCACCTGGCTGAGGATGAAAACCAAGGAAATGATTTAAAAAACCACCACCCCGGGAGGTGTTTTTTTGCAATGATTTTTCTGCATGGTCAACAATCCACTTCTCGTCATCATTTAAGGTTGTCAGATCGAGATCGATATGTTCGGGAGGCTTTTGATCAATCCATGGAATGGGGTGCAATACGAGATCACCCGGCGCAGGTAAAACCATAAACGCGCCAGTCCCAAAAGCTATCAGTTGGTCACCTGCGTATACATGCGACTCACTCAAACCCTGTTTGCCGATTGTTTCATGTAAAAAATCATTAGATTTACTAGTAGCGATAAGCTGACCGATACGAGGTATGCAAGTGAGTTGCAAACTCAGGGAGACCGTTGCCAGCCGGGTAGAGCGTGAAAGTTTTTCGCGTATGCCTGTTGCTAATCCCATATCCGCGAGCATTGCAAATACAGCAATGTTGATCTGACCATCATCATCACAAGTGAATATCTCTGAATCGATGTGGAGTATGGATTTTTCAGGATGAACCTCGTCAAAACTCAGCCTAAAAAAATTACCGCAAAAATGTAAACCTGGCTCACGATTCAGCGCAATAGCACGGTAAATTTGTTTGATAATTGGATGATCACTATGATCTTTCTTTAACATGCAGCAACTCTAAAATTAAAAAATATAAATAGCAAAAAAAATGATTCACACACTTTTAAATAGCGCTTGATCGACATTCGTTCATTTATTTACCTTTTGCGAAAACCATGGAAATGGTCTCTGCAACCAGTGCGGGTCTGTCTACACCTTCGATTTCGATAGTATTACCAAATGTCAGGCGTGCACCTCCATCCGTTATTTCACATTTCTCCAACGTCCTATGCAGGCGAATACGTGAATCAACGGGTACAGGTGCAGTGAAACGCACTTTATTAGAGCCATAATTAATTCCGCGTGATCGTTCGATGACGCGTGAAATCTCCGCACCAAGATAGGTCACCAGCGACAACGTCAGCATCCCATGTGCAATCGTTTTTCCGTTGGGCAATTCACGTTTTGCACGCTCAACATCAATATGAATCCAGTTTTCATCACCGGATACCTTTGCAAAATCATCTATACGTTTCTGATCGATCAGCAGCCAGTCGCTGGAACCAATTATTTTCCCAACATACGCTGCCATATCTGCAGGTGTTTGAACTTCGAGCATTTTGAACCTCTATATGTATGAAAACGAAGTAGTAATTGAAGAAGGACTAGTTTGCAAATGCTGCAAGACGAGTCTGAATAATTTTTTCGGCATCATGAACAATACGACTGACAAGATCAGCACAGCTCGGGATATCATTAATCAGCCCCTGCACCATTCCAACAGTCCATATCCCACCCTCAACATCACCATTTTCGTAAACTGCGCGCCCTTTCACACCCGCTATTTTTGGACCTATTTCCTGAATGGTTGCGCCGGTATTTTCCATCTCAATGATACTTTCTGAAAGATGCGTCCGTGCAACGCGACTGCTATTGCGAAGACTACGCAAAATCAGTGCCGTATCATTTTCAGTGTTATTAACAATCGCACGCTTAATATTTTCATGGACAGGCGCTTCCTTTGTACACATGAAACGGGTGCCCATATTGATGCCTTCAGCACCCAAAGCCAACGCAGCCACAAGCCCTCTCCCATCTCCGAAGCCCCCTGATGCGATGACAGGAATGGTGACTTTGGCAACTGTTGCTGGAATCAGAATCAGGCCGGGTATATCCTCTTCGCCAACATGACCTGCACACTCAAAACCATCGATACTGACAATATCCACACCGATTTGCTGGGCTTTCAGCGCATGGCGAGCCGTTGTGCACTTATGAATAACGGTAATACCTGCGGCTTTCAGTGCAGGCATATGCGCAGCAGGATTATTTCCAGCTGTCTCTACAATTTTCACACCCGATTCAATAATTGCGTCACGATACTCAGCATAGGGTACGGGTTTTAAAGTTGGCAGAAAGGTCAGGTTGACGGCAAAGGGCTTGTCCGTCATCTCACGCACCCGGGCAATTTCAATGCGAAGTGCTTCAGGGGACGGCTGCGTCAATGCAGTCAGGGTACCAAGGGCACCGGCATTAGAAACAGCGGCAACTAGTTCGGCACGTCCGATCCACTGCATGCCACCTTGCACAATCGGGTGTTCAATTCCAAGCATTCTAGTGATTGCTGTGCGCACGTTAACGGTTCCTGTAGTAATTCAACAAATGAATTTAAGATTTGAAATTTATGAACAGTAGCTTTGGAATTTATGAACAGTAGAAATTTGAACAATACTAATCATCGTTTTATTAACGATAAATCTGGCACGATGGATCTTGTATGAGTTTTGCACCTGTCAGACTCTGCAGCTCCTCAAATGACAAACCATCGACCATCCGCCTGACAATAAGGCCTTCTGGTGCAACATCAATCATTGCGAGATCGGTGTAAATACGATCGACACACGCCGCAGCGGTTAATGGATAAGTGCAACGCTCTAAAATGCGTGGGCTACCGTCTTTTTGACAATGCTCCATTAATATCCATACGTTATCTGCTCCTGCGGCCAGATCCATTGCTCCCCCTACAGCAGGCAATTGATCAGACACGCCGGTAGACCAGTTTGCCATGTCACCATTTGCAGCCACCTGAAAAGCGCCCAGACACGCAATATCGATGTGACCTCCGCGAATCATTGCAAATGAATCGCTATGACTGAATACTGAGGCACCACGGACTAGCGTGACATGGTGCTTACCTGCATTGACGATGTCATCATCCTCTTGACCAGGCTCGGCCTTAGGTCCAAGTCCGAGCAGGCCTTGCTCGCTTTGCAACAATATTTCACGGTCGGCAGGTACATAATCCGCAATCAGTGTTGGAACACCGATACCAAGATTGACGCAACTGCCTTCGGTAATTTCGCAAGCAGCAATACGTGCCATCTCTTGCCGACTTAATCTGTTCATACCCTCACCTCCACAAGCCGGTCAACATATACCCCAGGTGTGACAATATGCTCTGGATCCAGCACACCCAAATCCACGATTTCAGCCACTTGAGCAATCGTCAGTTTTGCTGCCCCTGCCATCACTGGATTGTTCACACGTGCGCCGCGGTGGTAGACCAGATTTCCCCAGCGATCTCCTTGCCTCGCCTTAATCAAAGCGATGTCGCCAAGGATGGGATGCTCGAAAACATATTGTTTTCCGTTAATCAGACGCGTTTCTTTACCCTTTGCGAGCTCAGTGCCTGCGGCTGTTTTTGTAAAGAAGCCACCGATACCAGCTGCACCTGCTCGAATACGCTCGGCAAGCGTGCCTTGCGGGACGAGTTCAAGCTCAACTTCACCGCTGGCATACAGTTCATCAAAAATTGTTTTTCCGTATAACCCGCGCGGAAATGAGCAAACTACTTTCCTGATACGACGGGCTCGCATCAAATCTCCAATGATATCTGTGCCAATGGTTGCATTATTTGCAACGATTGTGATTTCACGTGTTCCGAGTTCAAGTAAAGCAGCGAGTAACTCATTCGGTCGACCGGAAGTACCGAAGCCACCGACTAAAATTGTTGAGCCATCTTTAATACCCTGAACGGCATCGACTAGAGACTTCACGCGTTTATCAATCATGATTTAATCCAGGTCGTTGCCTTTCATATCCGCATTGCGGCGTGCAGTACGCGAAAGTTCTTTAAGTATCGGACCAATCTGACTCGCATCATCTACCGGTACAGACTCTGGTCCGCGATGCCAGCCTTCGAGCGCAGCAAGAAAACCACCCCCGACTTCAAATACTCTGCCAGTGACCTCGTCGCTCTCCTGACTGGCCAGCCACACGACAACTGGAGAAATCCAGCGCGGATGACGGGACTCGATTTCCTCCTGCGTACGCTCACGCAGGCTCTCGGTCATGCGTGTCTGTGCATGAGGACAAATTGCATTGACCGTCACGCCATAGCGTTTGAGTTCGCGCGCGGCAATGACTGTCATCGCAGCAATACCTGCTTTAGCTGCGCCGTAGTTCGTCTGCCCAATATTGCCAAACAATCCTGACGATGAGGTTGTATTGATAATGCGCCCGGAAGCTGGCTCACCCGTCTGCTTTTGGATATTTCTCCAATACACTGCCGCGTGATGTGACGGCGCGAACGTGCCCTTTAGATGCACATTAATCACTGCGTCCCATTCGGACTCCTCCATGTTGACCATCATGCGATCCCTCAGGATCCCTGCATTATTGACGAGTCCGTGTAACGCGCCGTAATGCGCAACCGTACTTTCAATCAGATTACGTGCGCCATTCCAGTCTGCAATATTGTCGCTGTTTGCAAACGCCTGACCACCGTCAGCCAGGATCTCATCCACAACGGATTGCGCTGCGGAGTAATCCTGTCCATGACCATCGCGAGCGGTACCGATATCATTGACAACGACGCGAGCCCCTTCACGAGCCAGATGCAATGCATACTCGCGACCGATACCTCGGGCGGCTCCCGTTACAATCACTACACGATCCTGGCAGACTTTAGACATGTTTGTTCTCCTCAACGAGCGAAATTAGGGGGCCGCTTTTCTACATAAGCTTGTGTTGCTTCCTTATGATCTTCAGTCTCGGTACAACGGATATGACGCCAGGACTCACCATCAATCACTTCGGATAATGAAGCATGCAATGCGTGATTCAAATTTTGCTTCATATAGGCCATCGCAGTGCGGGGTCCCCGGGCAAGTTTGGAAGCAATAGCCATTACGGTTGACTCAAGCTCTTCAGGTTCAAATACCTGATTCAGCAGACCAATTGATAAAGACTCTTGTGCATTCAAAATCGGTGCGGTCAGATAGAGTTCACGGGCTTTAGCCATACCGACCAATTTTGGCAAAAAATAATGCCCACCAAAATCACCTGATAAACCAACATTCAAGAAGGCCGTTCCGAGCCTGGCCGTTGTATCAGAAAACCGCATGTCACACGACAGAGCAATTGACAGTCCTGCACCGACTGCCGGACCGCGAATCATTGCGATGGTAGGCTTATCCATCGTATGTAACAGCTCAGAAATACGCGCACGTCCGCGCAAACGAGCGATTTTTTGTTCGTAACTTAACTCCTCAGCTGTCGCTCCAGCCATCCGCGCAACGTCCCCACCTGCGCTAAAGGCGGTACCCGATCCGGTTAAAACAATCGCGCCGATATCCTTATCTTCAACAGCACTACTCAGCGCTTGATGCATCGAAGCATATATTTCTGGACTCATTGCATTACGTCGCTCAGGACGATTAATTGTCAGGATCAGAACGCCATCTTTCACGTTACGGATCAATTGCGGGGTTTGAGTATTGCTGCTTTGCATCATTATTCCTTTTAACTATCCGTTACATCCTAGGACATCGCACCCCTCAGGTCAGCATCGCCACAGAATAAAAAGTCCACATTGCGAAATCAAGAAGAAATTATCAGATTTAATCAAGGGAATTGAAGATCATACCCAAGAGATAAGATTAACAACGTGACCCAAGGCGAGATATCTGCGTACACTTTAAAAGTTGTAGCCTAGTCACACAATTTAAATTTTCAACACGATACGAAAACATAATTCGTACGCAATTACGCCCGTCTGGGTGCTGGAGACTGATATGCAAAACGGATCGCATTTGTTGCGTCATAAACTTTTACCAACTAATTTAATTTCGCTGAAGAATTTCGTTTCGCTTAAAACAATCTGTGCCGGGATGTTGATCACGATTTCTCAGGCGTGGATACCCCAGGCACTTGCTGCTTTTCCTGATCACGCTATTCAATCCGTTGCGCCTTTTGCTGCAGGAGGTGCGAATGACTATCTGACCCGTCTGATGGCGCAACACATGGGCACCGAACTCAAGGTCAGTATTGTGGTTGACAATAAAACGGGTGCGAACGGAATCGTAGGTGCGAGCTTTGTTGCGAAATCTGCACCTGACGGCTACACACTGCTAATGGGTAACAGTGCCACACACGGCACGAACCCTAGCCTCTATCAGAATATGCCCTACGATCCCGTGGCGGATTTTGCGCCTGTCAGCATGATTGGTTCGGTTCCAATTGTCCTGGCTGTCGATCCAAAGCTTGGCATTAATACGGTTGCGGAGCTGATTGCGTACGGACGCAAAAATCCCGGAAAACTAGCCTTTGGCAGTAGTGGTATTGGCGGTACAGGTCATCTGGCTGGTGAAGCTTTTAAAGCGGCAACAGGACTTGATGTTGTGCACGCACCGTACAAGGGTGATGCGCCTGCTGTCGCGGATGCTGCTGGAGGTCAGGTACCCATGGCGTTTATCGGTATAGCCTCGGCAGCACCTCTTTATAACGCTGGCAAGGTCAAAGTCCTGGCAGTTGCCAGTCCAAATAGACAAGCATCCATGCCAAATGTCCCCACCATGACTGAAGCCGGTTTCAAAGATATTGAATTTTCACAATGGTATGCGTTGTTTGCCCGTGCAGGAACGCCAAAAGAGACCATTACGAAGCTCAATGAAGCTGCAAAAGTTGCGCTCGCCCGCGATGATGTCAAAGCAAGCATGGCTACCCAAGGCGCAGAGCCGGCATACTCAACACCTGAACAGCTCAATGCTTTTTTCCAGGCTGAAATCAAACGTTTTGCCGAGATTATAAAAAAATTAAATATCAAGGCGCAACAATGAAACTTGATTTACAGGGCTATGTAGTGTGTGTCACGGGCGCGAGTGAAGGTATTGGACTGGCAACAGCCAGCGCCTTTGCAGCCGAGGGCGCGCACGTAATTATCTGCGCACGACGTCCAGAGAAACTGGAAGAAGCTGTTAAGTTGATTCAAACGAAGATTCGGCCTGAATTAAATGGAAGTGTTGAGTCGGTTCGTGCTGACGTAACCAGTCTTGCTGATATCGATACGCTAATCGAATATATCAGTCAAAAATACGGACGGCTTGATATCCTTGTCAACAATGCAGGAACCGGTATCTACAAGCCCTTTGCTGAAGTGACCGACGACGATTTGCAAAGCGGTATGGCATTGAATTTTTTTGCACAATTTCGTGTGTCGCAACGCGCATTACCACTACTGAAACTATCCAGATTCCCTTCAATTATCAACATTTCTGGTCGAACGGCTATACGAGGCAATTTCCCTCCCGGTTCGAGCTGCACGGGTCCCGCAAAAGCTGCTGAGGTCAGATTCTCTATAGATCTGGCTACCGAGTTAGCAGAATTTGGAATTCGTGTGAACTGTGTGGTTCCAGGCGTTGTGAAATCAGAAGAACGCATGCGGCTTTGGGAGAGTCAGGCAGCAGATGGAAAATGGGATCAACAAGCCGCCGTCAACAAACGCGAGGATCTGGAATCCATCTCCGTTCCCAAGGGACAAACCTGGGGTTTACCGGCAGATATTGCCAATGTTGTGATCTTCCTGGCCTCACCTCGCTCGGGTTATGTCAACGGGGTATCTCTGACCGTTGACGGTGGGCCGCACAACAAATCTTACGTTACACAACTTTATGTAGATAAAGAGCAGTCAACTAAATAAAAGGCAGTTAATTAAACAACCTGATCGATAGACAACACCAGCTCAAACGTCACGAGAACCGGATTTTCTCCGCGTTTGAGACGGCCTTCGGAAATGCCTCCCAGATAATCGACCATGCTGATATCTATTTCAGCAGTCAACAGATTGTCTGATGCCGTTCGAACAGTACCCTGTCTGATTAACATCTCGGTGACGAAGGGCTCAACCACGCGACCATCGTCAAAAACGGCTCCCACTGTGCTGCCCACCCCTCCTAGAATTGTCGCCTGGCGAATATGGTTTGCCTGACAAAATTTTTCAACAGACTCACAGACGTCAATATTGGGAGACAGTCTGAGCGCATACACAGACTGAGCCCTGACACCCGATTCGGATAATGACTCCTCCCCAGACTTTGGTGAAGAATTAATTGAATTTAGATCATTGATAGGAACAAACAATGAGAAGTTGGTTTCAATATCTGGTTCAACACTGAATACAACGTCGCGCAAAACAGATACATCGGCATCGATAGGTTCAACCACCACAATATCTTCAGGTAGCAAATGGCCGCAACGCCTTGTCCCGTCCGGCTCGACCCATACCGCGTGGCAATGCAGCCATGGCTGCCCTTTTCGTACTCCGTAAGTCACAGAGGCTGTTTCAAGCCTGACTCTTCCTGCAACATTGAACCTTTCACTGAAATACACCGCGTGATCAGGGCTTTGGGATAGAGCCGGCATTACGTAGCAAAAGGGCTCAAAGGCCCCGCCTTCAAGGCGAAGCACCGCACTGGTGGCCTGAAATGGAGCAAGCGATTCAACCATAGCCTGCAAAAGCGATCGACCAGGTTCAAGTACAGCGATGCAATGGTCAGCGAAGCCTGGTGAAGACTGAACGCTAAAGGGATTTGGCTTACCGGGGTGAAGAATGCTGCGCATAAGGTAGATTGACCCGAATCGCTAAAAAATGATTGAAAAATTGGTTATTCTGATGATCATACAATTGATCTATTAGTAAGTATTCATCATCCGTTGAAACAAAAGAAGAGACAACATGGATTTCGCCTTAACACCTGGCCAGAAAGAATTGCAAGAGCGCACTCGCCGCTTCATTAATGAAAAGATCATTCCTTATGAAAAGGATCCGCGTGCAACCTCGCACGGTCCAACAGAAGAGCTCAGGCGAGAACTTGTGGCTCTGGCGCGTGAAGCGGGATTACTGACACCTCATGCCTCTGTAGAGATGGGTGGTTTAGGCTTATCCCACATCGATAAAGCTATCGTATTTGAAGAAGCTGGCTATTCAACACTCGGCCCGACCGCCATGAATATCCACGCGCCTGATGAAGGCAACATCCATTTAATGGAAATGGTTGCGACCCACGAACAAAAAGAGCGCTGGTTAAGGCCTCAGGTCCAGGGACTGACTCGGTCCTGCTTTGCCATGACTGAGCCTGACCCTGGTGCAGGTGCCGATCCCTCGATGATGCTTACAACAGCAGTTCGCGATGGCGATGAGTATGTCATTAATGGCACCAAATGGTTCATTACAGGCGCTGAGGGTGCGAGCTACGTCATCATTATGGCTAAGATGGAAGATGGTTCTGCCACCATGTTCTTGAGCGACATGGACCGCGCGGGGATCAAAGTCGTGCGTCAAATGGATGCGATGGACAGTTGCTTTACTGGTGGTCACTGTGTCATGGAGTTTACAAACGTACGCATTCCGGCAACGGACGTCCTGGGCGAAATTGGTCGGGGCTTTAAATATGCGCAGGTTCGTCTCGCACCTGCCAGATTGACGCATTGCATGCGCTGGCTCGGCCAAGCACGTCGTGCCCACGATATCGCGACCGCCTACGCAAGCAAACGCGAAGCATTTAAACGCGTGTTAGCCAAGCACGAAGGTGTTGGATTCATGCTCGCGGATAACGATATGGATATACAAACTTCACGCCTGCACATCTTGCACACTGCCTGGATACTTGATCAGGGTCATTCAGGCAATTTCGAATCCAGTCGCGCCAAGGTTACTTGCTCTGAAGCAGAGTGGCGCGTAGTGGATCGTTGCGTACAGATTCTCGGTGGTCAGGGTGTGACCGGTGAAACAATTGTGATGCGTATATTTATGGATATGCGCGCTTTTAGAATCTATGACGGTCCAAGCGAAGTTCACCGCTGGAGCATGGCACGAAAGATTGTTGATGCGGCGGAGAATCGTCAATGAGTGCAGCAGATCATTCAGCACTGACTCAACAGCTGTCAATGTTTAGCCTTACCGGTCGTATCGCACTGATGACCGGTGCCTCAAGCGGTATTGGACGGCATATGGCCAAGACACTCGCACGTGCGGGTGCACATGTGATTGTGGCGGCTCGTCGCGCGGACAAGCTTGAATCCCTCGTCAATGAAATCAAACAGGCAGGCGGAAAGGCACATGCAGTGTCACTTGATGTCACGCGCAGTGAGAGCGTGCGCGCCTGCTTTGATGAAATCGAAGCCGTTGCAGGTGTTGCAGACATCGTTATCAGCAATGCGGGCACAACGGTTGCAAAGCCGGCAATCGAGCAGACCGAATCAGACTGGGATGAGGTGATCGACACCAATCTCAAAGGCTGCTTTATGGTTGATACAGAAGCCGCGCGGCGCATGATCAAACAAAAGAAATCAGGCAGCATCATCAATATCGCATCGATCCTCGGTGACCGCGTAGCGGGTGCCGTAGCGCCCTACTCTGCATCCAAAGCAGGTGTGATTCATTCAACCAAATCCCTCGCTCTTGAATTGGCCCGTTACGGGATTCGCGTCAATGCAATCCTGCCAGGTTACGTGATTACAGACCTCAACAGCGAATTCCTCATGAGCGAGGCTGGAAAGCGCCTTGAGGCGCGCGTGCCATTCCGTCGTTTCTGCAAAATGGAAGATCTGGATGGTCCCTTGTTGTTACTGGCATCCGATGCGGGTCGTGCCATGACAGGCACCGCAGTGGCAGTGGACTGGGGACATCTGGTGAGCTCGCTATGAAGGACGCGAATCACGCAGAAGGTCAGTTTGACCTTTCTGTCCTAGCAGAGTGGATGAAAAGTCAGGGGATCATTGATCAGGCGCAGTTGGATGCAAAAGCGTTGACAGGTGGTCAGTCAAACCCAACTTTTTTGCTTTCTAGTGGCAAACAAAAGCTCGTACTCCGTAAAAAACCGCCTGGTGCTTTGTTACCCTCTGCACATGCGGTCGATCGTGAATATCGGGTAATGAACGCGTTGCAAGGTAGTGATGTACCCGTTCCAAAATTATTCGCCTTCAGCGATGACTCCTCGATTGTTGGAACACCTTTCTACTTAATGGAGTTTCTGGAAGGACGCGTCATTGTTGATCAATCGCTGCCCGGGATGACGCGCACTGAACGAACAGCGACCTACATGGAAATGAATCGCATCATCGCGGCGCTCCATCAGGTTAACCCTGAAGCGGTTGGCCTGGGCGACTTTGGACGAGCAGGTAACTACTTCGGCAGACAAATTGCACGCTGGAGTCGTCAGTATCAAGAGTCAAGAACTGAAGATATTGAAGCGTTGAATGCTCTGATTGAATGGTTGCCACAAAATATTCCGCAAGGAGACCAGACAACGATCGTTCATGGCGATTACCGTCTGGATAATTTGGTGTTTCATCCTACCGAACCACGTGCGATTGGCTTGCTTGACTGGGAGCTTGCGACACTCGGCCACCCGCTCGCCGATTTTGCTTACCACTGTATGAGCTGGCACATACCTGCGAGCCTGTGGCGTGGCATTGGTGGTCTGGATCTGGCTGAACTAGGTATTCCGAGTGAGGAAAAATACGTTAAACAGTATTCAACCATCTCAGGGTTCAGCGGAATTGAGCACTGGGATTTCTATATTGCATACAACTTATTCAGAATGGCGGCAATTTTGCAAGGAATTGCCAGACGCGCCGTCGATGGCACGGCAGCTTCCGCCGATGCAATTGAAACGGGTAACAAAGCACGCCCTTTAGCTGAAATTGGCTGGAAGTACGCTCAACGCTACGAAGCTTCAAAACGTTAAACAAACCCGTTGACTAGAGTGTCACGGAGGTTTACCTTGTGAGTGGATCCCTTAGTTTTCACAGATTACACTCACAAGGACTCACGAATGAAAGCGCTTAAAACAGCCGGACTACTCATTGCCGCAACATTGATGGCTCAACCAGCCTTCAGCCAGGAGTTGACGGGTACGCTTAAAAAAATTAAAGACAGTGGAACCATTACTTTAGGTGCACGAGAGTCCTCCGCACCTTTCAGTTACAGTCTCGGTGGTACGCAATTTGTTGGTTTTTCAGTTGATCTCATGATGAAAGTCGTCGATCGTCTCAAAACCGAACTCAAAATGCCTGACCTGAAATACACAATTATTCCTTTTACTGCGCAGAATCGTATTCCACTGATCCAGAATGGCACGCTCGACTTTGAGTGTTCTTCGACGACTAATACGCTTGAGCGACAGCAGCAAGTGGCCTTCTCAACTAGTTTCTTCGTAATTGGTACCAAATTATTAACGGCTAAAGACTCAGGCATCAAAGATTTCACTGACTTGAAAGGTAAAAATCTCTCGACAACTGCCGGCACAACATCCGAGCGTTTGATCAATAAATATAACGAAACACAGAACGCTGGCATCAATGTCATGGCTGCACGCGAGAACACGCAATCATTCCTGGCTGTTGATAGCGGTCGGGCCGTAGCATTCATGATGGATGATGCGATTCTTTATGGGGAACGCGCAAAATCAAAGAACCCAGACAAGTGGACCGTGGTCGGCACCCCCATGTCGCGCGAAGCCTATGGCTGCATGATGCGACGCGATGACGCACCATTCAAAAAATTGGTTGATGAAGTGCTGACCGAGCAAATGAAATCCGGTGCAATCAATGCTAATTATAAAAAATGGTTTGAAAGTCCCATTCCGCCCCGCAATACGAGTCTGGATTTTCCACAATCTGCTGACTTGAAAGCGCTTTACGCTAATCCTAATGACAAAGCGATTGAGTAACTGTTTCATGACAGCTCTTGACGCAACATCTCAAATTATGCGTAGATAATCATGGGCTATCAATGGACATGGTCGGTTTTTCTGCAACCGGCCAACGGACGCGAAACCTATCTGGACTGGCTGCTGGCCGGCATGTGGACTACTATCCAGATGGGTTCGCTGGGGTGGGTCATTGCATTTATCCTGGGTTCCGTGCTGGGTGTCATGCGCACAGTCCCTAATCGGCTCTTATCCACTATTGCAGTCACATACGTTGAGATTGTTCGTAACGTTCCCTTAATCGTTCAGTTATTTCTCTGGTACTACGTTGTACCTAAGTTTCTACCTGACGCATGGCGCAGCTGGTTGTTCGCACAGCCCCCTGCAACGACGGCTTTCGTTACTGCAACCATCGGACTTGGTATATTTACCGCAGCAAGGGTTTGCGAACAAGTACGTGCGGGAATTGAGTCCATTCCTTCAGGCTTGCGATACGCGGCTCTTTCAATGGGCTTTACCCTGCCACAAGCGTACCGCTATGTCTTGCTACCTGTTTCATACAGATTAATCGTGCCACCGATGACCTCTGAGATGCTGAGTATCTTTAAAAATACTTCTATCGCAGCCACTGTCGGTGTGCTTGAGTTGTTTGCACGGGCACGACAGCTCAATGACTATACCGCTCGGGGCTACGAGTCTTTTATCGCAGTCATCTTGTGCTACTTCGCCATTAACGCTTTGGTAATGCTCATTATGACTATTGTTGAGCGCCGCACCAGACTACCTGGTTTTATGGGGTCCCGATAATGCATCGCTGTGATTCAACATGCTAGATTTTGATTTCAGCTTTCTCACTCCCGAGGCTGCCGAAGCAATGGCGCGTGGGATGCTTGTATCACTCCAGGTCGCAGGAACTGCTTTGGTCTTTGGACTGATATGGGGCACGATTCTGGCGATGATGCGCCTGTCTTCAATTCGCATCGTCTCATTACTGTCTGCAGCCTACGTTAACTTTTTCCGCTCGATACCGCTAGCGATGGTGCTGTTGACTTTCTATCTGGTCGTGCCGCAAGTCCTAAAAAGCATACTTCCGAATGGCAACACCATGGATACTCGCTTAATGTCTGCACTGGTGGGGTTCGCACTATTTGAATCCGCCTATTACGCAGAAATCATGCGTGCAGGCATTCAAAGCGTTCCAAAAGGCCAAATGGCTGCTGCCTGCGCACTTGGCATGCGTCCGCTGATGGCGATGAGGCTGATCATTTTGCCGCAAGCATTTAAAAATATGCTGCCCCTCTTATTGACACAATTGATCGTATTGTTCCAAGATACCTCTCTGGTTTACGTTATTTCTCTAGCCGATTTTTTTACGAGTGCTGAAGGCATTGGCGAACGTGACGGTCGTATAGAGGAAATGATGATAATCGCAGGCCTCGTTTATTTTGTGATTTGCTTCGCCGCATCTCGCGCCGTTAAACATTTAAGTATGAAACAAGGACCACAAACATGACCCACCATCCATCCATATCAGAGACCGGTTTAGGAAGCTGGAAAAATGCACCTGCAGTGATAGGTGCGGCTGTTGCAGCAATAGACACCCCTGCACTTTTAATCGATCTGGATGCGATGGAAAGAAATATCGAAGAAGTGCATTCTGCGATTCATACTGCAGGCATTGCTGTTCGCTCTCATGCTAAAGCACACAAATGCCCTGATATCGCATTAAGACAGGTCAAAGCGGGTGCAGTCGGGATTTGCGTTCAAAAAGCCAGCGAGGCAGAGCCATTTATTGATGTTGGAATTAAAAACATACTGATCACGAACGAAGTAGTTGGCGTGCGTAAGGTCGAGCGCGTTGCACGACTTGCGGCGCTCACACATATGGGGTTATGTGTGGACAATATCGTTCAAGTTCATCAGATTGGTGCGGCCGCACGTCGGCATCATGTCGCAATTGATGTCTATATCGAAATGGATGTCGGTCACGGCCGTTGTGGCGTAATCTCTGCCGATGCAGCGATAGAAATTGCTCAGGCCATCGCTACTTACTCACCTGCACTGGTCTTTGCTGGCTTGCAAGCCTATCACGGGACTGCGCAGCACATGCGTGAACCTGAACAGCGTATTCAAGCAATAAAAAAAGCCTGTGCACGGGTAAAAGAAATGATCGCAGCACTCGGTGCTGCAGGCTTTGCAGTCAATGCGGTAACTGGTGGCGGCACAGGCACATATGAGCTGGAGGCAGAATCTGGCGTCTATACAGAGGTCCAGCCTGGTTCTTATGTACTCATGGATAACGATTATCAAAAAAATACGCCTGATAATGATATGCCTATACTGAAAAATGCACTGTATGCATTGTGTACAGTGATGAGTGTCAGCCCAACTCACGCAGTATTGGACGCAGGTTTAAAGGCATTTGCTGTAGATTCGGGCTTACCCAAAATCACTACACCAGGCTGGTCTGTACAATCGATTTCTGATGAACACACGACGATTGTTTCAGAACATGGCGCCACTGCATTAAAAGTCGGTGATAAAGTCAAGCTCATCCCTGGTCATTGCGACCCAACAGTCAACTTACATGACTGGATTATTGCAGTACGCAATGATAAGGTCGAAGAGCTTTGGCCTATTTCGGCTAGAGGTGCTCTTTTTTAGAGCGAGCTCCCTCAGATGTAATATCGAGTTAAGATTTTCTTTCCAAGCATTGAAAATCACTTTTTATATCGATCGGAGGGATTGACGCAAAATGAAAACAAATCAGAACGTCTCTCCCTCGGTTTTTCGTGCCGACGCCTGGCTTCCATTTCGCGGCCATGTCAATGCCGGATATGAAATTCTTAAATACATTCCTTTCACTATTCCGGTAGCTGACATTATCCGTCAACATCATGAACGCATAGATGGTAATGGCTACCCTCTCGGGCTCAAAGGGCCTGAAATTACACCAGAAGCGAAAATCCTGGCTTTCGCAGATGTTGTTGAATCCATGACAACCCACCGACCTTATAGGCCGGCATTGGGGATCACTGCAGCATTGGAAGAAATAATGCGTGGTATTGAAACAAAATATGACGGGGAAGTGGCAAAAAATTTGAATAGAATGATCAAAGAAAAAAACTATCAACTACCTGACTAATGAGTCAATTAGCCGGTTTGTGTATCATCCGTTACAAGTGTGGAGGATCCCTCGCCTAGATGGCGTTGCATCATAGCCGTGTCACGCCAAGCTCCGAATTTAAATCCAAACGCCTTGAAAGTCCCTGCTAATTCAAAGCCGAGCGACTGATGCAATGCCACGGATGGTGCACTCGAATCACCAATCACTGCCAGCATTTGGCGATAACCACAAGCGGTACAGTGATCGATTACCGCTTGCAATAAAGCCTTGCCAATCCCCTTGCCGTGAATGCCTTCGCGTATATACACAGAATCCTCAACTGTGAACCTGTACGCTGGACGCGGACGATACACGGTGGCGTAGGCATAACCTAAAACTTCATCACCCTTTACGGCTACCAGATATGGTAATCCTTTAGCCACGATTGTTGCGCGCCTGGAGAGCATTTCTGCAATATCGGGCGGAGTAATTTCAAAGGAAGCAGTTCCCGTCAGCACATGATGCGAATAGATGCTTTGTATCTGGGGGATATCACTCTCTTCGCTTGCTCGGATGATGAATTCTGGATGACTCATTGGATACGATTCCGGTGTGTATTGGCTGATCGAGGATATATTTTTTCGTTTAAGTATAAACGGATGAAAAAATTCTCACTATGTGTGCCAGCAGACAGTGCCAGTGCCAGACATCTACTACATTGAATTCGTGAGCGCTTTGTGTAGTGTGAGCTGGAATTTTCCAATCACGCATTCTCACTAACCGTTTGATCCGCGAATTTTTTGAAGCTATGAAAATGAAAAACTACAAATATATTTTGGTCACAGCGATGGCTGTATCGGTCGTAACGTTAGCTGGTTGTGTTGCACCCGGCACACCCAACAATCCGCCAACAGCCATGGATGATGCAAACATGACGACACTCGTCAAAGCTGCGATCATGAACGAAGCCGTATTCAAGGCAAATCAGATTCGCGTTGAGACCGTAGGTGGAGTAGTCACTCTGACAGGTGTTGTGCAGACTCGCCCCGAAGCTGATCGTGCTGTCGAAATGACAAAGACGATTAAAGGCGTTAAAGATATCAGAGATGGCTTGGAAGTTCGCCCTTAATCAGCGATCACCCAAATATTGATTCGTGACCTGAAGAGTTGAACAAAGTATGATCAACTTTTCAGGAAGCTTTATTTTTAAAAAAACGAACGCTATGTAGCGTGTCATCACCACGATTAATGTTACTCGACCGAGTATGTCACGCTTAAAGTATGTTGCTGACCTGGCTCGATACATACCGTATCAGTCAATGCATTTGCGCTTTCTACACAGACCATTGTGCGCCAGCCTAGTGGTCCGAGGTCATCCATTTTTGTCGCGGTATCGATTGACGGATTCCAGACAACCGTACTTTGACTCCCCGTTTTGGCAATCCTGATTGTTCGTAACAGTACCGGATCGTTTATCAAGCAATCTGAGATCGTTTTCAAATAGACACGACCTAATTCGCCAGAAAAACTAATCGCACCTACCTGTGACTTGATTGTATTGTTGTCAATCAAATCAACATAATCACATTCACTCAAGCCATTTATTTCAACTTGAGCAACATCGCTGACGTAAAAATAAGCGTGTAAGGCTTCAGTGAATTTAAGGACGTCGCTACCTATATTGGTGGTCGTCAAGTCTATCGACAAAACCTCACCGATTGAAATCCGAACAGACAGGCTGGCAGTTATATATGGAAGACTGTCCGTAGATTGCGAATCACGTAGCGTCATGCAGATTTCGGTTGCGCCTGCGTCACTCGCCAAAACAGACGTAATATCCCAAGCATTAATTCGCGCATACCCGTGTGACGGTGCATGTGTATCGGAGGGATGCGCACCAAACCAAGGCCAGCAGATAGGTACGCCTGCGCGAATCGCTTTACCTGGTTTGTACTGCACGCGTTCGGAGCGCCAGAGCACGGGAGCCTGCTGAGACTTTGGCTGCCACTCCACAATATGCCCCCCGTACAAACTAACCGTGGCTGTTGCGAGTGAATTATCAATTTTTACTAAGACAATGCCATTATCCAATTGCTCGAAAGTAATGTTATTGCCACGGGCAAACTGTTCGAAACAACTCAAATCAACCTCAGCAGCATATCTCGCATCGCATTATCGCCAGCCTTCGCGCGGCCAAAGGCGACTGGGTAATCAACCTCATAATGCATTGCATCTAAACCCATCACTTCCAGATTGAATTGCTTCCAGTAATACTGCCCAGACGTTGAAGACCAGTTTTTATAAACATCCTCCCACTCGACACAACCGGAATCGGCGGCAGGAATAACGCTCACATTCGCGATAGGTAGGGATGCGGGCTGGTAGCGCCCATCAAACGAGAGTCTTATTTTATTGGTCAGGTTTGGTAATGACTTATGGACGGTGGTATTAGTAAAGATTAAAACATCTCCTGCATTAACGGTACCCGTGACCCATTCCCAGGAGGGATGATCAATGATCCCCATTCCTGCAAACTTAGCTTTCAAAACCCCTTCTTTGTGGGATTTAGAAGCAATAGCCAATACCCCCTGATCAACCGGGCAATCTCCTAACGGAACCCACATGCTACAAAACTTAACACCACCAACATGAACATGGTCCTGGTGACTATCAGTGGGTGAAAGATTCGGGAAGAAATGCCGCAAGGTGAATTTTGGATGCGTGAGGGCTGGCTCTTTGAAGATGCGTTCAAACAATGACAATACGTTTGGATGGATACGTAAACGATGAACTTCCTCATCACACCACATACGATTCACCGCGGCCATTGTGGCACTTCGCAACGTTGTGGCATCTAACGAGGTGTTTGCTACGCCTTCAGTGACAGGTGAGTTTTTATCAAACCAACCATATTCATTAGCAATATTCAAGAGTCCACTGCGAACTTGCAACACATCATTGCGCGGAATCAGCCCCCGAATGAATAAGTATCCATCTTCAGTTAGACGCTCAGATAAGCTATCCCCACTATTGAGAATTTCGGTTGAATCTCGGAATGGTGAGTAGGTCATTGACGTCCTTTTATGAAAATTTAAACAGTCATAAATTTCATGGAATTAGAATTTTTCCAAGTCGATATCGCCATGGCGAAATGGCACCCAACTCTTTATTTTTTCGTTGAAATAAATTCCATACTTATTTTTACAAAATACTTCTAACCGGGTGGTGTTCGATACGCTTAATGGCTTATTCGTCTCGACAACACTGCTTTTGCAAAACAGATCATCCCAGATTTTTTTGGCATCAGAACTGACAGCCTCAGGATAATCATTGGCTGCAACGCATAAGTCCCATGCCGACTCTAATTCTCTCCAAAGATTTTCAACATACGCGTTGACTGACATAGGGTTACGATCCCAGAAAATATAAAAATGTTTAACTTATATGGCAAAGTATCTTTTACATTATCTGTGGATTATCCACAATACCTAAATAAGAAAATAAGAAAAAGGCTCCAATAATCAGATCGGATCCAATAAATTATGTGTACTTATTCTGACGGGGATGGGTTAACAAAAAACTTTAATAAATCTAAATCATCGAGCGAATCTTTATGATTTACAAGTAAATCAGATATCAGCGATTCAATATACACCGCACTTAAGTGATTCCAGTCCAACATAAATGGAACGCCTTGACTTTGGCTTTCACAATTTTTTTTATCATATGCGCAATGTAATTTTATTAAATCGACATACTTAAACTCCAAATCCTGTGGGTAAAGGGATGTACTCGATTCGCGCATCTCAGCATTTGGGTAATCAGCAAGTTTTAGGCAAATTTCTGCTCCTTGTCTGGATCGGAGCATCAGTTTTTCGCAGGACGAGTACTTTTGAGGATCGAGCTGAAAGTAATTGCCAAGGACAAACAACTCGATCTCATGATTGCTTTGCTTAAACCATCTTAAAATTTCGAATCTGAAAAGGTTTTTATCATACTCAAATGGTTTACTTGATTCTGTAACAGCTGCGCGCGGTGAGGTTTCAAACCGTACTGCAAAGTCTTGCTCAAGTTGACGAGACTTGGGGGTAAATAATGCCTCAGAAACTCGGACGATGCTTCGCGATGCAAACCCATCATAAACATACGTAATGTACCCAAGCACACCTACGCCCAGAGCAAGCAATAGAAGAGCTAAAACTGTAGCTTTAGCCTGTGCCACGAAACGCAAAGGGATTTCAACGAACTTGTAGGTTAACCAGGCAAACAAAACCGAAAAGATAATCGCTACTAAGCGGATGCTCGGGGTTGGCAATTCGCTATCAACAATCCGAATAAAGGAGAGCAATGGCCAGTGCCACAGGTACAGAGGAAAGCTTATCAGTCCAAACCACACTGCAAGTCTGTTCGACAATACAACACGATTTACCCAAGCATCAGGCCCTGCAAAGATAAGAAAGACTGCCCCAAAAACAGGAACAAGTGCCCACTTACCCGGGAAACTCAACTCTTTGTTGATTCGCAAACATCCATACAACAACAAAAAGAAACCAAGGAAAGAAAATATATTCGAAAGAATCTTGTAATCAACGCTTGACTTATTTTTACGGAAAGCATGCGCTATCCAAGCATCAAATTTAGTCTCGATCTCAATAATCGCTGATTGTTTATAAAGTGTGACCCAAGCCAATAAACTGCCGCAGAGAAGCTCCCAAAATCGCGTTTGTGGCGCATAGAAAGTGGCTACAGGATCAATCTTTATATCTCGAACATTCAGATAGAAAGATGCAAGCGCAAAAATTATTGTTAATGTCAGTAAATTAAACTTTCGCTTCCATGCGACCCATAAGAGGAGTGGCCAGGCAATGTAGAACTGCTCTTCTATTCCTAAGCTCCATAAATGAAGCAGAGGTTTAATTTCTGCTGAATTATCAAAATACCCGGCCTCATTCCATAGCG
The DNA here is from genome assembly GCA_030650995.1 of Sheuella sp. Taxonomy (GTDB): domain Bacteria; phylum Pseudomonadota; class Gammaproteobacteria; order Burkholderiales; family Burkholderiaceae_B; genus Zwartia. Next base: position 23,743 of record JAUSCY010000051.1, read on the forward strand.
TGATGTTTGATACAAACCCTGCACCAGATACGATATGTTTACCAAGCTGTTTATATTCATCGGCTAGTAAAACAAACCAGCCGAAGACATAGCAGGCAATCAGAACCAGAAATAATGCAGGAAAGATACGTTTGATACGACGAGCATAAAACTCGGTGAAGCTGAATGTGTTTTTTTCTAAATTTTCAAAAATAATGGTGGAGATAAGGAATCCGGAAATAACAAAAAACACATCCACACCGGTGAAACCGCCCTTTAACACCTCTGGAAAAGCGTGAAACAACACCACCGCCAAAACAGCAATAGCTCTTAACCCAACAATATCTTTGCGATATTTTGGATGCGAAAGATGAGATTGCAATGATGGTATAAGGGTAAGTAATTAGAAATTACTCCCACTCAATAAACACCAAATTA
>JAUSCY010000059.1 GCA_030650995.1 Sheuella sp.
CAATTTGAAAATTCACAACGCGCCGCCAAACGGTTGATGGTAATTATCCCTCTCACTGTTTTACTGATTTTTTCGTTGCTGTTCTGGGCATTTAAATCAATCAGGCTGGCAAGCCTTGTACTTGGGATGTTGCCCTTTACCTTGATCGGAGGCCTGGCAGCGCTGGGCCTGGCAGGACTGAATCTCTCTGTTTCAGCCGCCGTTGGTTTTATCGCTGTTGCGGGTATTGCAGTACAAAACAGCGTCATCATGGTTGAAGAAGTATTGCTGCGTGTACGAGACGGAGAGACCAGTTCAAAAGCGATTCTGGATGGAGCGGTGTCGAGGTTGCGTCCGATTCTGATGACTGCACTGATGGCAGGACTTGGTCTTTTACCCGCTGCGCTCTCCCAAGGGATTGGTAGTGAAACCAATCGACCTTTTGCCTGCGTAATTGTCGGTGGCATTGCCACCGGTACGATATTTATGCTTTTTATACTACCCGCAGCGCTGCGCCTGTTTGGTAATTTTCTTGAAGTTGGTGATGTTGACGACTTAGACGCTATGGACACTGCGGGGTCCACATATCATGCTTAAGAATCAAATGCATACGCACAGCATAAAGCCGCTCTTTTCAGCTTTATTAGCATTCTTTGCGAGTAGTCCTGTTCGACACAGTCACGCTGTTGCACTTTGCGCGCTGTTAGCCGGATGCGCTGTGGGACCAGACTACGTTCGCCCTGCCTTACCCGACTCCAAGGCTTACTCAACAACCGCATTACCTGCTCAAACAGATTCTGCGTCGGTACAAACGGGTGCGGCACAGCGGTTTGTAATTGAAAGTGATATTCACAATGACTGGTGGACGTTATTTCAATCAAAGGAGCTGAATGATCTGATTGAAAAGTCATTCCTGGCTAACCCGAATATTGAGGTTGCAAAACGCGCACTTAAAGTTGCACAGGAAGGTGTCTATGCTCAACAAGGTTTTTTCTTTCCTACTGTAGCGGCCAATTACACACCTACCCGCACCAAAATTGCGGGTAACCTGAGCTCGAGTGCGCCTGGCATACAGGGTGATGGAACCCTGATCCAGGGTTATCAAGGCACGCCGGCCAATGAAGGCGGTACGGCGCCTTTTAATGGTTCAACACTCTACAACTTCCATACGGCTCAGCTGACTGTTGGGTTTGTACCAGACGTATTTGGTGCAAACAGGAGAATGGTTGAGACTGCACAGGCGCAAACGAACGTTCAGCGTTTACAGTTGCAAGCAAGCTACATCACGCTTGCAACCAATATTGTTGCCTCTGCTGTCCAGGATGGACTGCTTAGAAAGCAGATTTCTATTACGCAAGAAATGATCGAAGCCAACACCACCTCCGTTGAGCTCGTCAGACGTCAGCATAAAGCGGGATTTGCGTCATTGCTTGATTTGTCGATGCAACAGAGTGCATTGAACCAAGTCAAACAGTTACTCCCCCCGCTTCAAAAGCAATTTGAGCAAAATCGAGACTTACTCCGTGTTCTTGCAGGACTCACTCAGGATCAGGAAGTGCCAGCCTTCAATCTGGATGCCTTCAAACTTCCCGAAGAACTGCCGTTGACTTTACCTGCAAAACTGATCGAACAACGCCCAGATGTGCGTGTGGCAGAAGAGCAGTTACGCGCTGCAAACGCGCAGATTGGGGTCGCTCGGGCAGCAAGGCTTCCTCAATTCCTGATTAACGGATCTATTGGCGGCGCTGCAGCGAATTTTGATCAGATGTTCTGGAGCGGAAGTGGCGCATTCTTTCAGTTGATGCTGGGAATTACTCAGCCAATATTTGATGGCGGCACACTCATGCATCGTGAATATGCAGCGACTGAGACGCAGAAACAGGCGGCGGCACAATATCGCGCCATAGTGCTGACCGCTTTTCAAAACGTAGCGGATACACTTCATGCCATATCCTCTGATGCTCAAGCCTTGAGCGTGGCAAACGATTTGACTACGGCCTCGCGTGCGACATACGACCTGACAGGACGACAGCACGCCAGTGGCTATCTGGATCGTCTCGCACTGATCAACGCCCAACAGACCTACCGACAAGCGCTACTGAGCCTGTCACAAGCCCAGGCAAGTCGCCTGGGCGATACTGCCGCGCTATTTCAAGCGCTTGGCGGTGGCTGGTGGAATCGCTCAGGGAGCGAGCAATCCGTTGATGTAGCCATCAATTAATGAAATTTCATTACTGACGTCACGGGTTTTACCATTTGCTTTAAAGGTTTTACCCGTGAATTCAAAGCTGGATTTCAACCCCTCTTTGGAGTCTGTCGCCAGCCCCATCATCAGTGCCATCATTTTTTGCGCATTATCAACAGCCTTACCCTTGGCAAGCAGCTGACCTGATGCACGTAATGATTTGACAGCTGAGAACTCACTCAGCGCAGGATTGTCAGATTGCAGGAATTCAACCTTGACATCGCCACTGATTGAGCCAGAATTCACTTGAGCAGAAATTTTCGGTAAGGCGATGGTGAATCCCTGATTAAATAATTTACGTGCAGCTGCTTTGGCACGTGATTGCTCATCAGCTGTCAGGGACTGAAAATCATCTGAATCGCTTGCGATACCTGAAAGCGTATCAATGCTCGATACGTCCAGGCCTGACAAGGTCAGATCAATAGCTAGATCGCGAATTTTCTGTCCAGCTGCAGTCAGACTAGCGAGCTTGTGATTCACGGTCAGGTCGATCCGGTCGTTTCTTTCAACGACTGTCGTTTGGACGCCCATTCCCTCAGCCGTTCCTTCCTTTGTACTGAGTTTGTTCACAGCGAATTCAAAACTGCCTATTCCTCTGCTGCGATTAGTGAAGTCAGCTTTAGCGCTCACACCTTCAATATCCAATGGCATTCCATCGGTCAGCATACTGATACGGTCTGTTTTCCAGTCAAAGGAGACTGCTTGCCCCGCCCAGGAAAACTGACCACTGGAGGGTGAAATATTGAGTCGATCTTTTCCATCACGCATCACGAGTTCAGGCATTTTAAGTGACGTCAGTGCCTTGCCTGCATAACCGAGCTGGCCTTTGCCTTGCAACGCGAGCTCAGAACCAAACAGACGGTTGACTTCAACACCATACTCACCCGAGGGTTTCATATTCCAGTTAAAGCGCATGGACGATGCAGGCAGCAGTAAGTTTGAAATTCGATAGTCAACAACAACGGAAAATTTTTGTTTGCCCGTAGAGGCATCGGCTCCGAGTTCGTTAAATCTGATTTCAAACTGACCCTGAGAATGAAAAAGACTTTGTTCATGCTTTAAATTCACCAAACGTAATTTCTTCTGTTTGGTCGTTTGCTCAACTAAGGTCGAGATCCATTTCTCGGTGGTTCTGCCCACATAAATACTGGCGCCGAGCCAGGCTGCGCAGACAAGCAGTACGAGCGAGACGAGTGTGATTCCGATTTTTTTCATAGACATTAATTTAATTTCCAAATTCTTTTGATAATTCAGCCGCGCGAACATCAGCTGCCCGCATTGCCTGTTTGACGATCGAAGTGAAGTTATTATTCCTGAATACATCTAGCGCAGCAGCTGTCGTCCCGCCCTTGGAGGTGACACGCTCACGTAATACGGAAGGTGAATCAACAGACGCTATTGCAAGCTCGGTCGATCCGGCAAGCGTTGCAAGGGCAAGTTTTCTGGCTTGCTCGGCAGAGAGTCCTAGCTCTACAGCACCTTCAATCAGTGACTCGAGAAAAAGAAAAACATAGGCAGGACCTGAACCTGAAAGAGCGGTCACCGCATCAATGGATTGATCACTATCCACCCAGACTGCCTGACCGACAGCGCTGAGCAGATTGGTCGCCAGATGACGTTCGGATGTTGATAGAGCAGCTGGTGCAGCCATCCCTGTCACACCTGCAGCAACGAGTGCCGGAGTATTAGGCATGCAACGAACGACATGGCTATAGCCCTCTGAAGCACTGCCGAGCCATGTAGAAAGCGAATCAATCGAAATCCCTGCTGCGATACTAATCACCAGCGTGTCCGACCCAATGAATGGTCGGGTTGAGAGCACGACTTCGCGCATCTGCTGTGGTTTCACAGCATAGACCCATACCGCATAGGTTGATAAGAGTGAATCTGGTCCAGATGCCACATTCACGCCGCGCGCTTGCCACTGTGCACGTAGTGGCTCTGAAAGTTCAATAATTAAAATCTGCGATGCCGGACAGCCTTGATTCAGCCAGCCTGACACCAGGGCGTTGGCCATATTGCCACCACCGATAACTGCTATAGAAGGAAAATTATTCATTCATTATCCAGAATCAGCGAAACACTGTTTCGACAAAAATACCTGCAAACACTGCACAACCAAACCAGGTGTTGTGTAGAAAAGCCTTAAAACAAGCCATGCGATCACGGCCACGTATCCAGTAAAGATGAATGAGGGCAATGACACCCGCACAACCCAAACCTATCCAGTAAAACATACCCCATCCGAACAGATGGCCTGAGATCAAGAGCAAAACAATCGTCAGTAAATAAAATACACCAACAAAAAAGATATCGTACTGACCAAAGGTAATGGCAGAGGTTTTCAGACCCAGTCTGACATCATCATCTCGATCAACCATCGCGTATTCTGTATCGTAAGCGATAGCCCAACAGACGTTCGCCAATAGCATCAGCCAGGCTGCAAGTGGAATCATATGCTGGATTGAAGCGAATCCCATCGGGATACCAAAACCGAAAGCAATACCGAGATAAGCTTGCGGAATAGCAAAAAACCTTTTGAATAAAGGATATGTCACGGCCAGCACTGCGGCCACCAGCGCAAGAAGCCAGGTTAAACCATTAAGGGGAAGAATCAGCAGCAAGCTGATCGCGCCAAGAACAACGGCAACGCCAATCGCCTCTTTGGACTGAATTAAACCAGCAGTGAGTACGCGGGACTCCGTGCGTTTAACGTGGAGATCGACATCGCGGTCAAAGTAATCATTCAGTGCACATCCTGCTGAACGCATCAGCACTGTACCAGCCACATAGATAAAAAAAACAGGCCACGCAGGCCAGCCATCACTTGCGGCAAAAAGTGCCCACAGCGTCGGCCAAAGCAGCAACATGATACCAATGGGTTTATCCAGACGTATCAGTTTGGCGTAGAGAGGCAAACGCGACCAGGAGAGGTTAAACATATAAAAATTTACCGTGAAAATTCTTAAGCGATTTTGCCATTGAGCATCGTAACGCCTTCGAGACCACAAGAATAAACGGCTTCTTTCAGCGCCTCGATTGAAGCAAGTCTTGGGAAACTCTTACGCCAGGCGAGCACAACACGCCGATCGGGAATTGGTTTATCGAAAGGAATATAACGTAGCAAGTCACTATTGCGGTCATGGGCCTTGACTGCAGACATTGGCATGACTGTAATACCAATTCCCGCAGCCACCATGTGCCGGATCGTCTCAAGCGATGAACCCTCAAAGGTGCGCTGGATGCCTTCACTGGCAGCGGCAAATCTGGATAGTTCGGGACAGACCTCAAGGACCTGATCACGGAAACAGTGTCCTGAGCCCAGTAGCAACATATTCTGTAGTTTGAGGTCCTCGGCGGATACGGACGTACGTGAGGCCCAGGGATGATTCGTCGGGGTCACCACAACAAACTGTTCATCGTAAAGCGCGTGCGTGACGAGCCCCGTTTCGGGCAGAGGTAACGCCATGATTGCACAATCAATTTCACCCTGGCGAAGGAGTTCAATCAGTCGCTGTGTAAAGTTTTCCTGCAGTATTAATGGCATCTGCGGCGTACGTTCAATTTGATTGGGTACGAGCTTGGGTAACAGATAAGGACCGATGGTGTGTATGACACCCACACGCAAAGGGCCTGCAAGAGGATCATTGCCTAGTCTGGCGATTTCTTTGAGGTTCGCACTTTCCTCAAGTACTTTTTGCGCCTGGGAAACGAGTTGTTGTCCGACAGAAGTCACACCAACCTCTGTGCCTCCGCGCTCAAAAATAGTGACGCCTAGCTCATCCTCCAGTTTTTTAATGGCTACAGACAAAGTCGGCTGACTCACAAAACACGCCTCTGCTGCACGACCAAAGTGACGTTCACGTGCCACAGCCACGATGTATTTAAGTTCTGTCAGCGTCATTTGATATATCCGTCTTGTTGTATCTGTAAATTTGAAAAAATCTGGAGGAGACCTAACTACGTAAAAAATCCTCACGACCGCGCATCCATCGACTGAGGTGCCTCTCGACAATCTCAGGACTATGCTGCCTGAGATCTACCGCAACCTCTCGGGCAGCACGTACTAGCGCACTATCGTGAGCAAGATCTGCGAATCGCAATAGCGCAACACCTGATTGTCTTGATCCCAGTAATTCACCGGGTCCCCGCAAATCAAGATCGCGCTGTGCGATTTCAAATCCATCCTGAGTTTCATACATCGCGCGTAATCTTTCACGCGCAATCATCGATAAGGGATGCTGAAACATCAATACACACACTGAACTGGCATGCCCGCGCCCTACCCGGCCTCTGAGCTGATGTAATTGCGCCAGTCCAAAGCGTTCCGCATGTTCAATCACCATTAATGAAGCATTGGGCACATCTACGCCAACTTCAATTACGGTTGTGGCAACCAGTACCTGAATCAGCCCCTCTCGAAAGTCTTTCATGACTGCAGACTTTTCGGACGTTGTCAGTCTGCCATGTACAAGGCCTATTTTTAAACCGGAAAGCGCCTCAGACAAGGCCAGGTGCGTATCCACAGCTGTTTGTAATTCGAGTGCTTCACTTTCCTCAACCAGCGGGCAAACCCAGTAGGTCTGCTGACCATTGACTGCAGATTGCGCGATATGAGAAATAATTTCACCACGCCGTGAACTGGAGACGAGCTTTGTCAGCACAGGCGTGCGCCCTGGTGGAAGGCCCTCAATGGTGGACACCTCAAGGTCTGCATAAAAAGTCATGGCCAGAGTACGGGGAATAGGTGTCGCGCTCATCGTGAGCTGGTGCGGCACCCAGTCCTGCGCATCCGGCTCGCCTTTGCGGGAGAGGGAAAGTCTCTGACCCACCCCGAACCGGTGCTGTTCATCAACAATGACTAGTCCGAGATTTTCAAAATCAACCGTTTCCTGAATCAGTGCCTGCGTCCCGATAATCAGGCGCGCCTGGCCGTTGCGGATAGCCTCCAGCGCAATTTTACGTGCCCGTGCAGTAATGCTGCCCGTCAGCCAACAGATACCGATGCCAAGCGGCTCAACCCAGGACTGCATTTTCTGAAAATGCTGCTGGGCAAGAATTTCCGTCGGCGCCATGATGGCGACCTGCACCCCTGCTTCGATTGCCTGCAGGGCGGCCATCGCAGCGACGATTGTTTTGCCACTGCCTACATCGCCCTGAAGTAATCGGTACATAGGAAATTCGCGTGCAAGGTCATGGCTGATTTCAGCAACTACCTTATTCTGAGAGTCTGTCAGCTTAAAGGGCAAAGCACGGAGCAATCGCTGGCATAAATTTTCAGGATGATCACGCATGACAAGAGCACGGCTATGTTTGGCACGCCGCGCATCGCGTGCGGCTGCGAGCGAAAGCTGCTGGGCGAGTAGCTCATCAAATTTAATGCGAATCCATGCCGGATGCGTATGTTCGATAAGTGCCTGAGCATCCATCTCAGGCGAGGGTGAGTGAAGCGTTTTAATTGCGGTATCAAATGACAGCAAGCCTAGTTTGTTTACCAGCGAAGCAGGCAGCGTATCCTCAAGCGAGACCTGCCCCAGCGCCAGAGAAATCGCTTTGCGCAAACTTGGCTGACTTAGTCCGTCGGTTGTCGGATAAACCGGCGTGAGCGCTGCAGGAAGTGGAGAATGGACCGCAGTAATTTTGGGATGAATAATCTCCAGCCCGTTGAATCCGCTGCGTACCTCGCCTCTCACGCGCCAGCGGCGACCAGGCTTCATTTGTTGCTGCTGACTCGGATAAAAAGTCAGCCAGCGCAGAAACAGTTCACCACTTTCATCTCGTATCGTCGCCGTTAACTGTCGACGGGGTGATGATTTCACCTCCGAATCGATGACTTCGCCTTCAACCTGCGCGGACATCCCTCCCCTGAGCGTGCCAATGGAGGCAATAGCAGTTTCGTCCTCATAGCGCAGAGGAAGATGTAAAACAAAATCATGAGGATTGCGCAGCCCGAGCCGTTCAAACTTTTGTTGAACGAGCGTTCGTGTGTCGGCCTCGGGCTTGGCGCGCATAGAGCTAGATTACGACGATGGCTTCGACTTCGAACTGTGCACCCTTAGGCAGGCTCGCGACTCCGATGGTGGAGCGTGCGGGAAAGGGTTCAGGTAAAAACTCAGCCATCAAACCATTCGCAATCGAAAATTTACCCAGATCTGTCAGAAACAGGGTCAGTTTTACGATCTGCTCAAGGCTGCCACCTGCCGCTTCAATCACTGACTTCATATTCGCCAGAGACTGTCTGACTTGATCTTCGAATTCTTCAGAAATCATTTCTCCGGTTGCTGGCACAAGGCCAATCTGACCGGAAAGGTAAACAGTCTGACCTGAACTGGCTATAACGGCCTGTGAATAGGGGCCCACCGCAGCAGGTGCAGCATTGGTATGTACGATTGTCTTGGACATGGATAACTCCTAACTGTTAACTATTAGATTTTAACAACCAATAGCTTAAATCGATAGATATTATTTAATTAAAAATGATATGATATTGCAAATACGAATCGATCTCATTTGAATTGTCAATATCATGAAACTATCAAATTTCGCACTTTCTTTGCTTATGCTCCTTCCCGCGAGCCAAAGCGCCTTTGCACAAACAAAATCAGACACGCCCGGCGAGGTGAATCTTTACACAACACGCGAGCCAAAACTGATTAAGCCTCTTCTGGATGCCTTTACCCTGAAAACAGGTGTGCACGTCAACACTTCATTTATCAAAGATGGCCTGGTCGAAAAGGTCAAAGCCGAAAAAGAACGCTCCCCGGCTGATGTACTGATGACTGTTGACATCGGTAATTTGATGGATTTGGAGCAAAGCGGTGCTTTCCAAACAATCCAGTCCACTCAATTAGACCAGGCCATCCCGTCCAATCTGCGTAGTGATCAGGGAACCTGGTTCGGTCTTTCCTTGCGAGACCGGGTGTTATATGCAGACCCAGCTTTAAAACTGAAATCATTTCATTACGAAGATCTAGCTGATCCAAAATGGAAAGGCAAAGTCTGCATACGATCCGGACAACACCCTTACAACATCGGCCTGATCTCTGCGATGTTGGCGCACAATGGTGAAATGAAGACTGAGAAATGGTTGCGAGACGTCAAAGCAAACCTTGCGAGACGTCCTGCGGGCGGGGATCGTGACGTTGCACGTGACATCCTCGGCAACATTTGTGAGCTCGGACTCGCCAATGCCTATTACGCGGCGCAGATGAAAACCTCCAAACCCGGATCCGAGCAACGTAAATGGGGTGATGCCATTGAGGTCATCCGGCCAAGCTTTGAAAAGACAGGCGCAACATTTGTCAACATCAGTGGAGCTGGCGTTGCAAAATATGCACCGAATCGAAGTCACGCTATCCAGCTCATGGAATTCCTTGCCTCTGAGGAAGGTCAGAAAATGTATGCCAATGCAGACTTTGAATATCCTGTCAGGAAAAACGTAGAAGTCGATCCTGTTGTTGCAAGTTTTGGTCCTCTCGTCATCGACACCTTGTCTTTGAAAGAAATAGGTTCAAAGCGCAAACAGGCGAGCGAGTTGGTTGACCGGGTCCAGTTTGATCAGTAAATAATGATTCAACCACGACATTTCGCTGCAATTTTCATTAGTGCTGTGATCGCCTTACCCGTGATCTCATTACTGTGGATAGCTTTAAGTGCACCGGCTTCTTCGTGGGGAGCCGTGATTGACACGACAAGTCTGCGTGCGTTGCTCAATACCGTTTTGCTTTGCACCGGTGTTGCAACGATTGTCACACTTGTTGGCGTTAGCACCGCCTGGCTGGTGGTTGCATACGACTTTAAAAGTAAACATGTTTTGAGCTGGGCGCTTCTGCTGCCATTAGCTGTACCCACTTACATCGTCGCTTATTCCTACCTCGATCTATTACATCCACTCGGTCCGGTGCAGGGTTTAATTCGCGAAACACTGGGATACTCAAGCCCCAAAGAATGGAAATTTGGCGATATACGTGGCCTGACGGCAGCAATCATTTTGCAGGGCTTCGTACTTTACCCCTATGTTTACTTGAGTGCACGGGCCATGTTCATGACGCAGCCGCTTAACTTGTTGCATGCGGCACGCAGCCTCGGATTGTCTGAATTCGCAGCCTTCAGGCGCGTAGCCCTTCCCATGGCAAGACCTGCGATCGGTATCGGACTGAGTCTTGCGCTACTGGAGACAATTAATGATATTGGAGCTTCTGAATTCCTGGGTGTGCGCACGCTGACTGTCTCTATTTATACAAACTGGACTACAAAAGGTGATCTGGCAGGCGGAGCAAAAATTGCAATACTTTTGCTGGTTCTTATTTTGATTTTCGCCTATTTTGGACGCGATAGAAAAAGAAACGCTTCCTATGGCAACGCACGCGGCGCTAACGTGATCCAAGCGCGAACATTAAAAAAACTACCTGCTGCCCTCGCCTGTATTCTGGGCTGGATACCCGTACTAATCGGCTTCATCATCCCCAGCAGTTATTTGATATACCAGGTCATGAAACGCCTGGATACATCTGAAGTATTTACACCCGCACTTTTACAGGCAGTGAACAATACGTTAATGATTGCGGCCGTGACGACAACAATATGTATTTTCTGTGGAATCGCGATTGTCTGGTCGACAAGAAACATCTCAGCGGATACTAAAAAATTCAGACCAGCGCAGATCAATTCAGTGATTGGAAAAATTGGCTATGCCATCCCGGGAACAATGCTGGCAATTGGTCTGCTGACCCCTTACAGTTGGGTAGATGACGGACTCAATTACCTCCTGTCACTTGTATCATCGCGCTCAGCGGGCTTATTGATGCTCAGTTCTATCGCAGGCGTTGCTTGCGCCTGTTCGATACGGTTTTTGAGTATCGCGATTGGTAACTTCAACGCTGGCATGTCGCGTATCCCTGCATCTCTGGACCAAGTTGCAAGAGGCTTGGGAACGACGAGCTTCGGACTGCTCTGGCGTGTCCATATCCCGCTCATCAGGCCTGCTGTGATTGCGTCAACACTATTGATTTTTGTTGAGTGCATGAAAGAACTTCCGGTCACGCTCATGCTCAGACCGATCAACACAGAAACTTTATCTACCCTGCTCTACGCTGATGCATCCAGAGGCAATTACGAGGAAAGCGCTATAGCGGCCCTACTGATTGTTGCTGTAGGTATCATCCCGGTTTTATTACTGACTCGCACACACCTCCTTGGAAAAAAAACCAAATGAAAGAGCGATTAATTCTGAACAATTTAACCGTAGGTTATGGAAATAAATCGCATCCGATTCCTATCATTGAAAAACTGAATCTCACGCTAGCTCAAGGAGAGATTGGTTGTCTGCTAGGAAAATCCGGTTGTGGCAAAAGCACATTGTTACGTGCGATTGCTGGTTTTCATCCCTTGATCGAAGGTTCAGTGACACTGAATGGGCGTCTGCTTGCAAGCGCCTGCGAAGGAATCGATATGCCTCCTGAAAAAAGAAAAATCGGTTTTATGTTTCAGGATTTCGCACTATTTCCTCATCTGAGCATTGAGAAAAATATCGGCTTTGGTTTAAACAAATTCAATAAAGAACAAAGGAGTGAAAGGATTGAGGAGATGTTGGAGCTGTCAGGACTGACAAAGTATAAAAAATTCTATCCCTTTGAATTATCTGGCGGCCAACAGCAACGTGTTGCCTTAGTCAGAGCGCTTGCCCCTGAACCTGAGTTGCTTTTGCTTGATGAGCCATTTTCAAATCTGGATGAAAAGTCAAGAATGGATCTTTCATCCGAGGTTGCTAAAATTATTCGCCAGTCATCATGCAAAGCACTGATGGTTACGCATAACGTGAATGAAGCCCGTACGATGTCAGATCGTATGGGCTTCATAGAGTCGGGCAAACTTAGTTCGTGGAATCTGACGTCATCGGATCCATACCAAGCTCACGCAATTTGCGCGTAATGGTATTGCGTCCCATACCCAGACGGGTAGCCGCCTCAACCCTGCGGCCTCTGCAAACGTCCAGCGACGATTGAAGTAAGGCGCGTTCAAACTGATGTGTCAATGTCGTCCAGACGTCTGGTTCGGAACGCGACAAACGAATGTTGGCATCAAGGGCCAGTAGCTGCTGCCATGACTGATTGCCTAACGGAATCGAGTCAGTGACCGTTCCTGTCATGGATGTTAGATCAGCAGCACGAATTTCTGGAGGCAGGTCTGAAACACCAACGGTTTGTCCTGGCGCCATCACCGTCAGCCAGTGACAGAAGTTTTCAAGCTGTCTGACATTACCTGGAAAATTAAATTGTGAGAGTGCAGCAACGGCCTGCTCAGAAAGTCGTTTGGTAGGAACTCCAAGTCCACGCGCGCTCACCTGCAGGAAATGTCTGGCAAGCTCTCCAATATCCTCACGTCTTTCGCGCAAGGGAGGTAAACGCAACCGGATAACATTTAAGCGGTGAAATAAATCCTCACGGAACTTGCCTTCTTGAACACGTTCCTCGAGCGGCTGATGTGTCGCAGCAACAATACGCACATCCACACGAACAGGTTGAGCACCGCCCACGCGATAAAAAGTTCCGTCAGATAACACGCGTAATAGACGCGTTTGTAATTCGAATGGCATATCGCCAATTTCATCAAGAAACAGTGTGCCTCCGCTTGCCTCTTCAAACCGACCACGCCTTAAAGAGTTTGCTCCGGTAAATGCACCACGCTCATGACCAAACAATTCTGCTTCCAATAAATCACGAGGAATCGCAGCAGTATTCAGTGCTACAAAGGGACCCTTCGCGCGCATGCCATGGCTGTGAAGCGCGCGTGCAACCAACTCCTTACCCGTGCCCGACTCACCCGTAATGAGGACTGTAACGTTAGATTGAGCCAGGCGACCAATTGCACGAAAAACCTCTTGCATGGCAACCGATGCGGACTGCGTGAGCATCCCCTTGTCTGAGGGCTCGGAGGTCTTGTTAATCACTTCATTTGCATGATCGTCAACCTCGGGCTCTTGTATCGCACGACTGATCAGCGCGACAGCTTCATTCACATCAAAAGGCTTAGCGAGATAGTCAAATGCTCCCCCCTGAAAGGCAGAAACAGTGCTGTCCAGATCACTATATGCGGTCATGATGATGACAGGCAGAGAGGGATACTTTTCTTTCACGTCTTTGAGCAAGGCCAAACCGTTCGTACCTGGCATTCTTATGTCAGAAATCAGGGCTCCAGGCATATCGGATTTGAGGGCTTCCGAAACATCGATCGCACCGGCAAAACTACGTGTGGGGATACCGGCTCGACTCAGTGCTTTTTCAAGTACCCAGCGAATGGCCTGATCATCATCTACGATCCATACAGGTTTCATAGCGGCTCCAATGGCAACAACAGACGAAACTCTGTGTGTCCAGGTTGTGAATCAAATTCGATAACGCCACCGTGCTGTTGAACAAAGTCTTGAGCGAGACTCAGTCCCAGACCTGTTCCGCCTTCGCGTCCAGTCACGAGTGGATGAAAAATACGATCTTGCAAAGAGGCCGGCACCCCTGGCCCGTTATCGATCACAGTCACGACAACAGCTAGGCGATGCTGCTTGTGCTTTAGAAGAACTTGTCTGGCCACACGGGTTTTGATCGTAATGTGAGGTGAGCGCGTAGGTTCTGAACCGGTGAGGATTTGAGCGGCGTTACGCACCACATTGAGCAATGCCTGCATCAAACGGGCTGGGTCAGCACGAAACTCTGGCATCGAGGCATCGTAGTCTCTGAGAATGGCGACCTCGCGGAACTCGGCACGCACCAGTGCGCACACACGCTCACACACTTCGTGAATATTGACTGATTGCCACTGCACGGGCATGCGCTGTGGCGCAGCAAGACGGTCGACTAGTGCTTGAAGACGATCCGCTTCGGAAATAATCACGCGGGTATATTCCCGCAAGGAGGGATCAGGAAGCTCTGACTCTAATAGTTGAGCTGCACCACGCAGACCACCAAGCGGATTTTTAACCTCATGGGCAAGGTTGCGTAGCAACTCGTGCTGGGTTTCAATTTCATCAACCAGACGGATGCTTCGATCAACCAGCACACGTTGTTCAATATCTTTAATCTCGATCAGTGCAGACCATGGCTGATTCGTCAGCGAAATGGAGGTCACTCCAACTTCGACAGCCTCAGCACCACGGCGTGTCATTGCAAATTGACGGCAATCGTCCACCTCACCCGAACAAGCTTGGGCAATGGAATGTTCGAGTGCCGCGTCGCGGTCAAACAAAAAGGCGGCCGGCTGACCAATTAAATGTCGCCGGGACCGCCCAAACATCGATTCTGCTGCTGCGTTAGCTACGACGACTTCGCCGGACTGGTTCAGCAACAGAACCGTTGTGGCAAGCAAGTCGAAGGATTCTACGCAGGTCATGGGAGTCGGGTCGGGTGGACCCGACCCCAAGTTATCAGCAGATTAGAGGCTGTAGTACATGTCGAATTCGACGGGATGTGTCGTCATACGCAGGCGATTAACTTCCTGCATTTTCAGATCAACATATGCATCCAGCATGTCATTGCTGAATACGCCGCCACGTGTCAGGAACTCGCGATCCTTGTTGAGCTCATCGAGTGCTTGCTCAAGTGAGCTGCAAACGGTTGGGATCTTTGCGTCTTCTTCAGGTGGCAGGTCATACAGATTCTTGTCAGCTGGATCGCCAGGATGAATCTTATTCTGCACACCATCCAGACCCGCCATCATCAAAGCCGAGAAAGCCAGATATGGGTTAGCCAGTGGATCAGGGAAACGTGTTTCGATACGACGGCCCTTTGGATTGCCAACGTAAGGAATACGGATCGAAGCTGAACGGTTACGCGCGGAATATGCGAGTTTGACTGGCGCTTCGTAATGTGGAACCAAACGCTTGTAAGAGTTTGTGCCTGGGTTGGTGATCGCATTCAATGCACGAGCGTGCTTGATGATACCGCCGATGTAATACAGAGCGAATTCTGACAGACCAGCATACTGGTTGCCGGCGAACAGGTTTTGACCGTCTTTCCAGATGGACTGGTGAACGTGCATACCTGAACCGTTGTCACCAACGATTGGCTTAGGCATAAAAGTTGCTGTTTTGCCATACGCATGTGCAACGTTGTGAATAATGTATTTCATGCTCTGGTTCCAGTCGGCGCGCTGAACGAGCGTGCTGAATTTGGTACCAATTTCGAGCTGACCGGCGCCAGCCACTTCGTGGTGGTGCACTTCAACAGGAATACCAGCCTCTTCGAGCAGGATACACATTTCCGAACGCATGTCCTGCATTGAATCAACAGGAGGAACTGGGAAATAGCCGCCTTTAACGCGTGGACGGTGAGCAAGATTGCCGCCTTCCATTTCCATACCCGTCGACCATGAAGCTTCTTCGGATTTGATCTTGACGTGGCAGCCTGACATATCGTCGCCCCATGTCACACCGTCAAATACAAAGAACTCTGGCTCAGGACCAAAGAAAGCGGTATCACCCAGACCGCTTGCCTTGAGGTAGGCTTCAGCGCGCTTGGCCAGTGAACGTGGATCGCGATCGTAGCCTTTCATATCTGATGGCTCAACGACGTCGCAAGTAATGATCATGGTTGACTCTTCACGGAATGGATCCATGTGAGCGGTAGCCACGTCAGGAATCAACAGCATGTCAGATGCTTCGATACCTTTCCAGCCTGCGATCGACGAACCGTCGAAAGCCTGGCCTTCTTTGAGTTTGTCTTCGTTGATCTGGCTCAGCGGCACTGAAACGTGCTGCTCTTTACCCATCGTGTCCGTAAAACGGAAGTCGACGAATTTGACTTCGTTCTCTGCAATCTTTTTCAGAACATCTTGAGGGGTGCTCATGTTGACTCCGGTAATGTGAATGATTAAATAATGGTTAGAAATTTATATCGTTGATAGCAGCTTTTACCTATGCAGACTATCAAGCAACATTCGTGCCAGACACTCTTTATACTAAGAATGCCCAAAAACGGGACAATATTTGCACTAATTTAGTGCAAATGCACTCTGATTTGCACCAAGTCAGTGATTTCAGAGGAAAAGCGTTTGGAGCTCATTGAGAAAACGCCATCCCTGCGCCGTAGCCTGAAACCGCAAGGGATCTGCGGTAAGCAGGCCTTTACTGGTTGCATTTTGGAGCGCTTTAGAGATCGTGACGAGTGGTTGCCCGCAGCGCTCAGTGTACAGCGTACTGGGGACTCCGTTTCTCAACCTCAAGGCATTTAACATGAACTCAAAGGGCAAATCCTGCGAAGTGAGGGGCCTGTTTTCTGCAATATGGGAGCCATCACGCTTTAAAGCCGCTGCCATCCATAGATCCGGATTGCGAGTACGGGATTCTCGTTCGATACGGTTTGCGTAAGAAATCTTGCCGTGCGCACCAGGCCCAATGCCCAGATAGTCGCCAAATTCCCAATAATTCATGTTGTGACGGGACTGAGCCCCGGGCTTTGCAAAGGCAGAAACCTCGTAACGCGTCAAACCGGCATCATGTGCCAAACTCTCAATCATCTCCTCCATTTCAGCGGCGAGATCATCCTCAGGCAAAACCGGAGGGTATTTAGCAAACACTGTATTGGGTTCTAGCGTCAGGTGGTACATCGATAAATGTTCGGTACCAAAGGATAAGGCGGTCTGCGCATCATGGATGGATTGCTCAAGAGTCTGTCCGGGCAAAGCAAACATCAGATCAAGATTGACCCGTTTGACAGCGCGCTGTGCCATCTCAATTGCAGCCCTCGCCGCATCCGCATCGTGAATACGTCCAAGCGCTTGCAGAGCCTGATCATTAAAAGATTGAACACCCAGAGAGATACGATTAACGCCGCTGGCAGCGTAAGCATTGAATCGTGCAGCCTCGGCCGTACCCGGATTGGCTTCAAGTGTAATTTCAGCATCTGGCCAGAGCGAAAGGTGGGATCGCAACATGGCCAACATTCGATCGATGCCGCGATCAGACAACAAACTCGGGGTTCCGCCTCCGATAAACACGGTGAAAACCTGTCTGCCCCAGATGCTGGGTAAAGCTTGCTCCAAATCAGCCTGGAGCGCATCCAGAAAAAGATCCTCAGGCAAGACGGCAGGCGTCTGATGTGAGTTGAAATCACAGTAGGGGCATTTACGCACGCACCAGGGAACATGGATGTAAATAGAAAGCGGGGGTAAGGACGTGAGCACGATGTCTGACTCACCCGCTGACCGGGATGCTGCACGAATCAGTGAAGGCTCGCCTTGCACGTGCGGCTGGTGCGCAGCTTGAAAGCCTTCCGGAATAATTGGTATGAATTTTGTCATGCGTGCGCTACTGAGCCTGAGAAACAGAAATCAGGTGCCGCGCCTGTAATTGTTGAATCAACAACTGCATCGCCTGCCCTCTGTGACTGATTTGATTTTTTATTTCCGGAGATAACTCTGCAGCCGTGCAACGCTGTTCAGGAAGATAGAAGAAAGGGTCGTAACCAAAACCGTTTTGGCCACGCGGGGCGTCAATGATCTCGCCTGGCCAGATGCATTCAGCGATCACAGGTTGCGGATCCTCGGCGCGGGTGACAAGCACTAACACCGCCACGTACCAGGCCCGGCGGTCAGTCACGCCTTGCAGCGCATGGATTAGTTTTGCATTGTTCGCCGAATCTGATCGGATGCCCTCAGGGGACTCTGCATAGCGAGCCGAATGCACCCCTGGTTCACCATCGAGCGCCACGACACAAATACCTGAATCATCGGCGAGCGCAGGTAAACCGGAAAGCTGACTGGCGTGCCGCGCTTTAGCTAAAGCGTTCTCCACAAAAGTGGGGTGAGGTTCTGGCGCATCAGGGATATGGAGCGCGTGCTGGGAAATCAGTTCGATGTCTAACGGACTGAGCAAAGCTTTGAACTCACATAACTTGCCAGCATTACCTGAGGCGAGAACAACTTTTTGCAAACGCTTGATCATTGGCGTGTGCATCATGCAAGCTCTGCATCTGCAATCAGCATACTGACAAGCTCGCGCGCAAAACCGGGCAACTGATCTAACTGGCGCACACAAATGTGGAGCTTTCTTTCTGCCCACTCGTCGGACAGGCGTACGAGCTTGATATTCAGACGCTGGGCATAGCGTTGCGCCGCGCGTTCCGGTACGACACCAATGCCGACATTGGCCTCGATCATGCGACAGACGGCTTCAAAACTGCCAACTTCGACACGAAAACGGAAGGGATGGCCAAGATTGTCAGCCGCTTTAATCAGGAAGGCGTGTATGGCGCTCCACTCTGACAGACCTACATATTCATAGCTCAGCGTATCAGCAAAGGCCACTTCCTTAAGTGGGGCTAAAGGATGTTCATTAGGTGTCACCAGCACGAGGCGGTCTTCGCGATAAGGCAGATACTCAAGTTCTGAGGCTGCAGGACGTCCCGCGACAATGCCGATGTCTGCCGAGCCGTCAGAGACAGCTTTGATCACCAGATAACTCAAGCGTTCTCTTAACTCAACGGTCACATCTGGATGCGAGGCCAGATAACGGCTTAATACAGCTGGCATGAATTCCGTCATGGCTGTTGTGTTGGCAACCATCCTGACCTGACCTTTTATACCGCGCGCATATTCATGGATATCGCCGCGCAGGTGGTCGATCTGCCTGAGTACCAATCGGGCATGCCTCAGAAATGCTTCACCCGAAGGGGTTAGCGTCACGCCCTGACTATTACGATGAAAAAGGCGCGTACCAAAATGATCTTCGAGGTTTTTAACGCGATTACTTGCAGCCGGGAGCGATAAATGTGATTTTTCAGCGCCACGCGTCAGGCTACTGGCATCACCAATATTGACGATCAGTTGTAAATCAGTCAGGTCGAAGTGGTTAGCCATAGTGTGTTGATGATCTTAAGCATTAGAAAAGCCGGGGTTAATCAAACGTCAATAGATATTTTAGGTGCTCTGGGGCACATTAACGTCTGACATTCACCCGCCATCATAAGACAACCATGAATTCTCATTCAGATCAGTACCAAGACATCCGTGACGCCATACGAGATTTGTGCAAACAATTTCCAGACGAGTATTTCCGCAAAGTCGACGAGGCACGTGGTTACCCAGAAGAATTCGTCAACGCACTGACTCAGGCGGGATGGATGGCTGCCCTGATTCCTCAGGAATACGGCGGCTCAGGTCTTGGATTGACTGAGGCCTCCGTCATCATGGAGGAAATTAATCGTTGTGGTGGTAACTCAGGGGCCTGCCACGGTCAGATGTACAACATGGGCACGCTCTTGCGTCATGGCTCCGAAACACAGAAAAACTATTATCTCCCTAAAATCGCTGCTGGCGAGCTGCGCCTTCAGTCAATGGGGGTGACAGAGCCCACTACTGGTACTGATACGACAAAAATCAAGACTACAGCGGTCAAAAAAGGCGATAAATACGTCATTAATGGCCAGAAAGTGTGGATTTCCAGAATTCAGCACTCAGATCTGATGATTTTGCTGGCTCGCACCACACCGCTCGATCAGGTCACCAAAAAATCAGAAGGTATGTCGATTTTTATCGTCGACCTGAAAGAAGCAATTGGCCATGGCATGACAGTGCGCCCTATTTTGAACATGGTTAATCACGAAACAAACGAGTTATTTTTTGATAATCTGGAAATCCCTGCTGAAAACCTGATCGGTGAAGAAGGCAAAGGATTTAAATATATTCTGGATGGCCTGAATGCTGAGCGTGCGCTGATCGCTGCTGAATGTATTGGTGATGGCTACTGGTTTATCGACAGGGTATCTGCCTATGTGAAAGACCGTATCGTATTTGGTCGCCCGATCGGCCAAAACCAGGGTGTGCAATTCCCAATCGCGCGTGCATATGTCAACGTCGAGGCTGCCAGCCTGATGCGCTACGAGGCATGTCGCCTGTTTGACGCCAAGCAGCCCTGTGGAACACAAGCCAACATGGCCAAGCTACTCGCTGCCGATGCCTCGTGGGAAGCGGCCAATGCTTGCCTTCAATTCCACGGTGGCTTTGGCTTTGCCTGTGAATATGATGTCGAGCGCAAATTCCGTGAAACACGTCTCTATCAGGTTGCGCCGATTTCAACCAACCTGATTTTGTCATATGTAGCCGAACACGTACTCGGCTTGCCACGTTCTTTCTAAAGGAAATTGAGATGACTGCTGTTCGTTCCCCGAGCGCACCAATTGCCCTGCACCCAAGCGCGGATCTGGCACGGTTTGCCTCCGAACTGAAATATTCGGATATTCCCGAGTCCGTTCTCAGCCGATGCGAAGACTTGCTGCTCGACACTATGGCATCCATCCTGGCAGGTTCGACAGCCAGGCCAGTCAAATCGGTTGCAAAATTTGCAAAGCTGATGGGGCCTGCCACCGGCAAGTCAGAGGATTACGTCAATCGCAGCCTGACCTCGCCGATGTTTGCTGCCATGGTTAATGCAGCCTCGGCCCACGTGGTCGAGCAAGACGATGTCCATAACGGATCCGTTTTCCATCCTGCTGCAGTGATATTCCCCCCTGCCATCGCTGTTGCACAATCGATCGGTGCCTCAGGTGAAGAGCTGATCACCGCATCCGTGGCTGGATACGAAGTTGGTATTCGCATTGGTGAATTTCTAGGTCGTTCGCACTACAAGATTTTCCATACAACAGGTACTGCGGGTACGGTTGCTGCAGCAGTCGCTGTAGGCCGACTGCTCAAGCTCAACCCTGAGCAAATGCTCAACGCGATTGGATCTGGCGGTACACAAGCGGCAGGGTTGTGGGAGTTTTTACGTGATGCTGCGGATTCAAAGCAGTTGCACACAGCCCATGCTGCAGCCTCTGGACTAACCGCAGCCTATCTGGCACAAGATGGCTTTACCGGCGCACGCCGGATTCTTGAAGGCCTGCAGGGCATGGCTGCCGGCATGTCCACCGATGCTGATCCAGCCAAGCTAGTCGATCGCCTCGGCACGCGCTGGGCACTGGCCGAAACTTCTTTCAAATACCACGCCTCTTGCCGTCATACCCATCCTGCTGCGGATGCGTTACAGCACGTCATGCGCGAACATGGACTCAAAGCATCCGATATCGCCTCTGTGGTCACGCATGTCCACCAAGGTGCAATTGACGTGCTGGGTCCTGTTGTTGACCCACAGACCGTTCACCAGTCGAAATTTTCAATGGGTACGGTTCTGGCACTGATCGCTATTCGTCAATCAGCTGACCTGGCTGGTTTTGATGCGGCGTTGAAAAACGCAGAAGTTGAATCCTTTCGCGATCGCGTCACCATGGCACTGGACGAAGAAGTAGATAGCGCTTATCCCCAGCGCTGGATCGGCAAGGTAACCGTCACAACGCATGACGGACGTGTCCTTGCAGGCCGTGTCGACGAGCCCAAAGGCGACCCAGGCAACACACTTTCACGTGCCGAAATTGAAGAAAAATCCATGCGCCTGGGCACGTATCTGGGTGCAGCCAGAGCGGATCAAGTCCAGGCACTGATCCATAATATCTGGAACATCAGGAAGCAGGCTCACGTTGGCAATCTTTTAGTTTCTTAGCACAACGCCTTATTGCAACATAATATTTATAACCGGCTACTAAAAAGGAAGAGACAAAATGCGTTTATCTGGGAAAGTGGCAATTGTTACGGGAGCAGCCAGTGGTTTTGGCGCTGAAACAGCAAGACTTTACGCAAAGGAAGGGGCCAAAGTTGTCATTGCAGATTTAAACCTAGCCGGCGCTGAAAAAGTTGCGGCTGAAATTGGTGCCTCTGCTGTTGCGATCAAATGCGATGTCAGCAAGCGGCCTGATATTGACGCAGCAGTCAATCTGGCTGTGAGCAAATTCGGTTCAGTGGATATTGTGGTGAACAACGCTGGTTTTACGCACAAAAACCAGCCCTTCCTGAATGTGGATGAAGCGACCTTTGACCGTTGCTTTGATGTCAACGTCAAAGCCATTTATCACATGATCAATGCAGTCGTCCCCATGATGCGCGCTAAAAAATCAGGTTGCATCATTAATGTGGGCTCAACCGCAGGAATACGTCCACGACCAGGTCTGTCCTGGTACAACGCCTCCAAGGGTGCGGCTAACCTGCTTTCTAAATCGCTGGCTGTTGAACTCGCACCAGACAATATTCGTGTGAACGTCATCTGTCCGGTGATGGGCGATACAGGCATGCTGGGTGATTTTATGGGCGTACCAGATACCCCAGAGAATCGTGCCAAGTTCATTGCCACAATCCCCATGGGTCGTTTAAGTACGCCTCGCGACATTGCGAATGCCGCCGTATTTCTGGCCTCTGAGGAAGCCTCTTTCCTGACGGGTGTTGAGCTACCCGTTGATGGCGGTCGTACCGTTTAAAGCCTGGAGCTGGATTGCAGAGCGGTTAGCTCTGTAATCCCTGCCTCGGCGAGCGACAGCAACGCGTTGAGTTCGTGCCGATCAAACGTATGTCCCTCAGCGGTCCCCTGAACCTCGACGTATCGTCCTGAACCTGTCATCACCACGTTCATATCCGCATCGCAGCCTGAGTCTTCCGGATAATCCAGATCAAGCACTGCCCGGCCCTGCACCATGCCAACAGAAACAGCAGCCACTGAGTCTTTTAACGGTTGGGTAGCAATCAACCCTTGCTTGAGCAAGCCATCTACAGCATCAGCCACTGCGATCCATGCACCCGTAATGCTTGCACAACGCGTACCACCATCTGCCTGCAACACGTCACAATCAATCTGAATGGTACGTTCTCCAAGTGCAGTCATATCCATGACCGCACGCAAACTACGTCCAATCAGGCGCTGAATTTCCTGAGTACGACCTGATTGCTTACCGCGAGCGGCCTCCCGGTCGCTGCGTGTGTGTGTCGAACGCGGCAGCATCCCGTACTCAGCAGTGACCCAGCCCTGTCCTTTACCTTTCAGAAAAGGCGGCACTTTTTCAAGTACGCTAGCGGTACAAAGAACTTGTGTTTCCCCCATACAAATCAGCACCGAGCCTTCCGCATAACGGGTAAATTGACGCTTGATACTTACGGCACGTAATGCATCGAGCGCGCGGCCTGACGGGCGGGCAATAACTAGACTTGATATGGAATTTGACACGGAGAGTTCTCTACAGGACGACAAAGGGAAAATAGAATGAAAAAATACACTCTTAGTATAGGCCGCAAATCTATCGGATTGATCGCTGTAAGTTTCATGATGCATGGTCTGAGCGCGGCACAGCCTGCAGCCGCACCCGTCGTCATCCCCGTCACGTTACCTGCGACGATTGCACCACCAGTTAAAACACCCAACACTGCGGTTACGCGCTACGACAATACGTTTGAAATATTCCAGCCAATGATTCGTACTGGTGGCATGGTGGCCAGTGAACAGCATTTGGCCTCGGCAGCGGGTGCTGAAATGCTGCGCCAGGGTGGTAATGCCATCGATGCGGCCGTCGCGGTGGGATTCGCCCTCGCTGTTGTATTACCCAATGCAGGCAATCTCGGCGGCGGTGGCTTTATGCTGATTCATGACGCAAAAACAAAGAATAATATTGCACTGGATTTTCGTGAGATCGCCCCGGCTAACGCCACGCGAGATATGTATCTCGATGCACAAGGTAAAGTGATCGAAGGCAAATCAACACGCACCCCCTACTCTGTTGGTGTACCTGGCTCAGTCGCCGGCCTGACGCAGGCACTTACCGAGCACGGCACGATGAAACTATCCCAGGTGATCGCCCCTGCTATAGCGCTCGCCTCTGAGGGATTTACGGTGAGTCCTGTGCTGGCTGAACTTTTCAATATCCAGCGCACGCATCTGGAAAAATGGCCAGGTACGCGCGCTGCCTTTTTTAAACACACCGATGCGACGCAAACCTGTGCGCTCGCTCAGTGTCCGACAACCGCGATTCGTACCTACGCAGCCGGTGAGCGCTTAATCCAGAAAGATCTCGCTCAGACATTACGCATCATTTCCAGCCAAGGCGCATCGGGCTTTTACACAGGTGAGATCGCAGAAAAAATTGTTCAAACACTTCAAGGCAGTGATCAGCCCATCACGCTGAGTGATCTGGCAAATTACAAAACGCAAGTGCGCAAACCTGTTGAGGGCCAGTACCGTGGCGTACAGATTCTATCCATGCCACCGCCCAGCTCAGGCGGCATCCATTTAATTCAAATGCTGAATTTATTGGAACGCTATCCACTGAAAAAATATGGCTCTGGTAGTGCACAAAGCATTCACTTAATGGCTGAAAGCGCCAGACTCGCCTATGCTGATCGCGCTGAATATCTGGGTGATCCTGCGTTTGTAAAAGTCCCGCAGTCAGGATTGATTTCAAAAAAATATGCTGATGAACTTTCACGAAAAATAGATCCTCAGCGCAGTACCCCCAGCAGTCAGGTCAGAGCAGGTCAGCCAGCGCCTTATGAAAGCGATCAGACCACGCACTTCTCTGTCATGGATGCACAAGGCAATGTCGTGAGCTGTACGTACACGCTCAATCTGAGCTTTGGTTCCGGTATTGTTGCCGTCGGGACAGGCGTATTGCTCAACAATGAAATGGATGATTTTTCCGTCAAGCCTGGTGTACCCAATGCGTTTGGTCTGGTGGGTGGTGACGCAAATGCTGTGGCGCCAGGCAAACGTCCACTGAGCTCGATGACACCCGTCATCCTTATGCGCGATGGCAAACCCTGGATCGCGACAGGCTCCCCGGGTGGCGCACGCATTATTACGACTGTTCTACAAAACATCGTCAATATTATTGATTTTGATATGAATATCGCTGAAGCTGCGTCGGTGCCACGCATGCATCACCAGTGGACGCCTGATTTCATTCGTGTTGAGCGAGGCTTTAGTCCCGACACAATTAAATTACTTGAGTCGATGGGACACAGCATCAAAGTCATGCCTACAATGG
The DNA here is from genome assembly GCA_030650995.1 of Sheuella sp. Taxonomy (GTDB): domain Bacteria; phylum Pseudomonadota; class Gammaproteobacteria; order Burkholderiales; family Burkholderiaceae_B; genus Zwartia. The sequence continues at coordinate 25,105 of JAUSCY010000059.1, forward strand.
GACGTGTCCAGACAGTCCAGCGCGACGGTCCATTATTTTTCGGCGCTTCAGATCCGCGCAACCCTGACGGTGCTGCGTCGGGTATTGATCAAAGTAAATAATAAGGTATTGAGTCAAACATGACAGCTAGCATGACAGCATTTGGTAATGGAAAAGCAACGGGTGAATTCGGTTCCGTCTCCATCGAGATTAAGACCGTCAATAGTCGTTACCTGGATGTTCAGTTCCGCATGCCCGATGAATTAAGGCTGGCGGAACAACCTATTAGAGAAAAGCTAGCTAAATCTCTTACGCGCGGTAAAGTCGAGATTCGCGCAAGCTTCACACGTGCACAAGCGCCTGGGGAACAGCGATTAAGTGAGGCGGCACTCTTGCGCATAGCTGATCAACTAAATCTTGTGCGTCGCATCTTGCCAGCGACCGAGTCACCTCGCCTGTCTGAAATACTCGCCTGGTCAGACCAGCAAAATACGGCGATTGAACCGGAGGTATGGTCACAAGCTTGTATGGCTGCATTTCAACCTGCGGTTGAACAACTCGTGGAGGGACGACTGCGCGAAGGTGAAAGACTTGCACAAACCATGCTCGACACCGCTCGCGATGTCCGTGCGATAGTCGATCTGGTTGAGTCGCATATGCCAGTGCTTTTGCAGACGCAACGCGACAAACTTGCAACGAAACTCAGGGAAACGATACAAAACGCCTTTCCTGCAGGTTTCGCTCACATTACAGGTCCAGAGCTTTCAGAGCGAATTGCCAGCGAATCGAGTTTTTTTGCGCTGCGTATCGATGTCGCTGAAGAACTGGCACGCCTTAAATCGCATTTGACAGAACTTGAGTTTTTATTAAGTCATGCCTCTACAAGCAGTCAGCAAAAGGCGTCAACCAAAAATACTGGCAGTACGGGTAAGCGGCTGGATTTCCTTTTTCAGGAAATGAATCGCGAAGCCAATACGCTTGGCTCCAAGGCAGGTAGTCTGGACATGACACGCGCGGCGATGGATTTAAAACTGCTGATCGAGCAAATGCGAGAGCAGGCGATGAATATTGAATAAATTAATTATCTGGAGACAAAACATGTGGGAACAAAGTGAACGCTATCCTGATCCACGCGTCGTCGCGCTGGATCCTTCTTTTGAGCAATATCGCCTGGCACTCGCCTCTGTCGAGCGCATCGCTACAGGACTGCGCTGGGCAGAAGGTCCAGTGTGGTTTGGTGATGGTCGTTATCTTTTATTCAGTGATATCCCGAACAACCGCATCATGAAATGGGAAGAAGAAACCGGTGAACTCTCGGTATTTCGCAAGCCTTCTAATTTCGCCAATGGTCACACGCGAGACCGTCAGGGGCGCCTGGTCTCATGCGAACATGGTCGTCGCGTCACACGCACAGAATATGATGGATCGATTACGGTACTTTGCGATGCGTTTGAAGGTAAACCGCTCAACGCGCCCAACGATTTGGTCGTGAAGTCGGACGGCTCCATCTGGTTTACAGATCCGCCATTCGGGATCCTTGCTAATTATGAGGGTGTCAAGGCTACTGTTGAGCAACCACACGCGGTCTATAGAATCGATGGCGTGATGGGTCACGTCACGCGTATGATCGATGATCTCAAAGGTCCCAATGGCTTGTGCTTTTCGCCAGATGAAAGCCTGCTGTACGTCATCGAATCGCGGGGTGTACCCAACAGACTGATTCATGCCTACGATGTAGTTGACGGCGGTCTGAGCGTTGCAAACAGACGCGTATTCCTTGATGCAGGTGCAGGCACGATTGATGGCATGCGCGCAGATGTAGACGGCAACTTATGGTGTGGCTGGGGAATGGGTAGCGCTGAAATGGATGGGGTAAGAATCGTCTCACCACAGGGCAAGATCATTGGCCGCATCGATCTGCCAGAGCGTTGCGCAAATCTTTGTTTTGGTGGGCGTATGCGCAATCGGCTCTTCATGGCCTCCTCGCACTCCATTTACGCACTCTATGTCAATACACAAGGTGCGCCAGGCGGTTAGTCAGATTTCATCCTGCAATCAAATCACGAGCACCAAGGTAAGCTTGCGTCAATGCGGGGTTTGCCGATATTTCTGCTGCGCTACCTTGAGCAATAATATGTCCAGACTCAAGAACATAAGCACGATCAGCCAGGGCGAGCGCCAGAGAGGCCATTTGATCAACAAGCAAAATAGTGAGCGACTCCCGTTTCAAATCATCAAGAACCTGGAAGAGTTCTTCAATGATTTTGGGAGCAAGGCCAAGCGATGGTTCATCAAGAAGCAAGACACGGGGCTGCGCCATCAATCCGCGGGCGATGGCAAGCATCTGCTGCTCCCCGCCTGAAAGCAATCCAGCACGCTGAGAAACACGCTCACGCAATCTCGGAAAGCGTTGCAACATCTGCTCCACGCGGTCTTCAATATTTTCCGGGCATCTGAATCCTCCTAAACGAATATTGTCCAGCACTGACAACTCGGGAAAAACCTGACGACCTTCAGGAACAAGTATCAGCCCAAGTCCAACGATATCGTCGGCACTGTACTGATCAATATCTACACCCCCGAAATGGATATGGCCTTGAATGGGTCGGTGCAACCCTGCCAGCGTGCGCATCAGCGTCGACTTACCCGCACCATTCGCGCCTAAAAGTGCAACGAGCTCACCCGTTCGAACCTCGATATTGATATCTTCGAGCACCGGCGCAGCACCATAACCTGTGCTGAGCGCCTGAACACCGAGCAATTGCATGGCTGGCTTCGATACAGTTGAGGACGGTACAGATTCATCGCGTTTCATTGCAGGTGCTCCACCACCCTGCCCTAAATATGCACGAATGACTTCTGGATGTTTTTGGACTTCTTCAGGCGTCCCAATCGCTATGCGGGATCCAGAATCAATCACAACAATCTGATCTGAAATTTTCATGACCAGTTGCATATCGTGCTCAACAACAAGCACACCGACTCCTGCTGCAGATATCTTTAACAGCAAGTCAGAAAGAATATTTTTATCTTCACGCGACAACCCGGCTGCAGGTTCGTCGAGCAACAATACATCTGGATCAGTTGCCAGTCCCCTGGCGATTTCAACAAGTCTGCGATCCACATGCGCGAGATCTGCGGCGGGTTGCGACGCATCACCAGCAAAACCACAAAATGCAAGCAGCGACAAGGATCGTTCTTTGATCGACGAACTGTTCATTCCTGTTGAAGAAAACAGCCCGCCCAAACGACCTTGGTTACAGGCAAGAACGACATTATCAACGACCGATAAAGAACCAAATAACAAAGAAGTCTGGTATGTGCGTGCAACACCTAACTGCGCGCCTCTCCAGGCAGGCCGGCCAGAAATCTTATGCGAGGCGAGCAACACCTCACCTTGCGTAGGTTGATAAAAACCTGTCAGCATATTTATTACTGTGGATTTGCCTGCTCCATTTGGTCCGATCAGACTTGTAATACGGCCTGGAACAATCTGCAAACTCAAATCAGATACTGCCTTCAACCCGCCAAAAACCATCAGGAGTGATTCGGCACTCAACGTGCTGCGCGGGCGTTGGGAAATGGTTAAGGCACGACCACGAGATAACGCGGAATCAGTTACATCAGAGAAATTTGCAAAAGTGTTGGAGCCTGAGTTCAATATTTTGCTGAACAACAATTTTTTTAATCTGACAAATACACCAACGAGTCCTGTTGGCGCAATTAGAAGTACAACCAGTAATAAAATACCGAAAAAAAGTAAACGGTACTCTTCTAGGCTGGACAATAGTTCGGGCAATAGTCCAACAACAATTGCGCCGGCAACGGGTCCTGATATGGAACCTGAACCACCAATCATTACAACCAATACAAACAGAATCGACATTGAAAAACCAAATGTATTTGGCGTGACAAATCCTGATAAAGGTGCAAACAATCCTCCAGCCAATCCGGTCAGGATCGCAGAGAAAACAAACGCAATTGTTTTGACCCGGACGGGATCAATGCCAATCGACTGCGCAGAAATCTCGCTATCCTTGACCGCTCGCATAGCCGCACCCCATGTGCTGCGATTGAGCAAAGCATAGAGCCACAGCATGCATACAGCGGTAATGATTGCAATAGCCGCGACTGCACGTTCGCCTGCCAGCCACGTTCCTAACGCGGGTGCCGTCACACCCATGATGCCATTCTGACCGCCAGTCAGGTCCCGCAATTCAATGATGCCGTGTTCGACAATAAAACCAAATGCAATTGTTAACATGGCCAGATAAGGCCCGCGCACCCTGAGCGCAGGCAATGCGACTAGTGCACCGAGCACGCCTGCAAGCAGTGCACCCAGAGGCCATGCCAGCCAGAAACTGATTTTGAATTGTGTCGTTAATATTGCAACGACATACGCACCCATGGCATAAAAACCAACGTGGCCGAAAGAGACTTGGCCGACTAAACCCATCAGGGCGTTCAATCCGATTCCAACAATCGCAAGCAAGGCGACATTAGCCAATACAAAAACAAGATAACCGTTGACGGTCTGAGCCAGCCACAACCCGATACAGAGCAGCAACAGTACAGATAACTTTTGCACGAAAGTACCGGGCAACCAACCCATACCGGAGGAATCAGAACCGCGATACTGACTCATACTTTTCTAACCTGAGCACGACCAAACAAACCGTTCGGTTTGAGTGCCAGCACAATAATGACAAGTGTGAACATGATGATCTGGGTATAGCCTGATCCAATTGAAGAGGTAATCAGTGACTCAGCAATGCCAAAAAGAATACCCGCAAGCATGACGCCCCAGGCACTGCCTATACCACCAAGAATCGCTACAGCAAATGCTTTCAGACCAAACAAAGTCCCCATATCCGCATTGACATTAAACAAGGGGGCAATCAATACCCCGGCAACACCGGCGAGCATTGTGGACATGGCGAATGCTGCCGCGATGGTGTACTGGATGGGGATCCCCATTAACTTTGCTGCATCACGGTTTTGGGTGACCGCAAGCATGGCAGTCCCCCACCGGGTATGTCTGGAAATAAAATGCAACGCAGCGGCGAGAAACAATCCGACGACAGGAATCACCAGTTGCAAGGGATAGACACCGACCCCAGAGGAACCTAACTGAATCGGCGTGGTAGCCAGTACAGAAGGCAAACTACGAGGCTCCTTGCCAAACGTAAACATCACCACATTATCAAGAACAATACCTAATGCGACAGTAGCCATCAACCACGCATCAGAGCCTCTTTTAACGAAAGGTCTGACAGCAACAATTTCAACTATCAGTCCATAGGCTGCGCAGACCACTAAAGCGACGAGAACAGAAATAAAAACCGGCCATCCGAATGTTTGTGCAAAGGTAAAGGTCACCACAGCACCCAACATCATTGAGCTGCCCTGAGCAAAATTAACCGTACCAGACACCGCATACGTTAAATAGAAACCCAGGGCCATGAGCCCATACATGCTGCCAAGGCCCAGACCACTAATCAAGGCAGAAAATAGCATCTTGAATCCTGTCGGTATGACTAGTTCAGGCTGACAGGAAGAATGCGATTATCAATAAATCGCGCCCAGACATAATCATCTTTGGTCAACGCATCATGTACACCGGGCTTAAATGGTTTGCTGTATTTTTTAATCAATCCAGTGACATCATCCAGCTGGTAAAAAGCGCGACGGATCGCATCACCCTCGGTAGAGCCTGCTTGAGCAATCGCTTGCGCAACGAGCAACATGCCATCGTAAGCATTGGCCACACCCACTGCGGGTGAAATGTCTTCAGGCCCTTTAATCTCAGGATATTTAGCCATCAAAGCTTTGACGACTTTTTCACCCACTGGAGACTGGGCACCAAAAAAGCTGTATGTCTGTACAAAATGAACATCTTTGGCATTCGGACCCGCTAACTCAGTAAATCGACCGCCCGCAGGACCCCAGTGCGAAACAATCGGCACTTTCCAACCCATTCTGTCCAAAGACTTCACAACCTGAGCCGATGGACCAACGTTGCCGACCAGAAACAAAGTGTCCGCGCCAGCAGCTTTCAGCCGTGTGAGCTGTGGAACAATATCGACATCATTGGCTTCGAATTTTTCTGAGCCAACTGCTGTCAGCCCCTTGGCAGCAAGAGCAGCCTTCAGGCCTTTTTCGTTAGACTCACCCCAGGGGTTATTTACCAGAATCAAACCGAACTTACTGGTTTTGAAGGTTTTCTGCGCATAATCAACCATGCCCTGGTCGACAATTTCATCTACGGCAGATACTCGAAACACAAAGTTAGGATTCGCTCCATTATTCGTAATGGGAGTACCTGCTGCCCACGGTCCCATAAAAGGAATTTTTTCCTGATTGACTAAGGGAACAATAGCCATTGAAACCGGAGTATCCAGTCCACCGAAAATAACAGCTACTTTTTCCTTGAAAATCAGTTCGCGCGCTGCAACCACACCTTTTGCAGGGTTGGATTCATCATCACGACGAACTAGCTCAAGCTTGCGGCCATTGAGTAAACCGCCCGCTGCGTTAATCTGATCGATCGCAATAGCCAAGCCCTTGCTGATGGCAGCACCTGACAACGCAGATTGCCCAGAAAGCGCAGCAACCAGACCGATTTTGATTGGCTCAGCGGCAATCGATGCATTCATTCCTAGTATAGATATCGCAATTGAAGCGGAAAGTAAGGTACGACGAATCAGATTCATGCTGCAACGCTCCATGAGTTAAATGTTTCTTTCATCAAGCAATGTTCATGCCAGCAATTACGCAAACTAGGCAAGGCATGCAAACATTTTGGTGAGCGTGATTAATTTTGCTGAGTTGTATTCAATTCTGGCTTGATTCTTGCATCTGAAAGCACGTGGAATTACATATTCAGTGCAGGCCTGAAAAGCCAGGCACCAATGCAGTGCAATAGTGAGGATAAGATATGGAATATGCACAACTAGTGATCGTCGCGGACTCTGATGTTGCACATCAGGCAGCACAAGTCGTGGATAGTTATTTAAAAACGCTGATGATTCCTGATCCAGTGAGCGCCAGAGCCTATATCGCACCGGACCTTGAAATCATATTTACGGGAGGACGACGTATGCACGATCCTGCCGAATGTGCAGCGTTTAATGCCAGCCGCTACGCCTGGGTCAAAAAGCATTATGAACGCATAGAAGTCATGTCAGGTGCGACGCAGGAGCAAGCCATTGTTTATAGTCTTGGTACATTATTTGGTGCATGGCCAGACCAGACACCATTTAAAGACAATCGGTACATCGATCGGTATGTAGTTAAAAATGGCCTGATTACCCATATGTCCGTATGGAATGACAGCGCAGAAATTATCCTGACGAGATCTTCATGAACTCCACCATTGCCTCACGCCAGTTAAAAGACCATGGACGATTTCCCTATCGCTCCATTCTTAATCGACCAGACTATGTGTGGCCGAATCAGTCACGTCTTGCGGTTTATATCGGATTCAATCTAGAGCATTTTGAATTTGGTGAAGGCTTGGGCGCAAATCTTGGACCAGCCTGCCCCGCACCTGATGTATTGAATTACAGCTGGCGTGAATATGGCAATCGTGTTGGCGCCTGGCGATGTATTGAGATGTTTGAGGCATTAAAGATTCCGACGAGTGCGTTAATCAATACCTCCTTATATGATCACTGTCCTGATCTGATTGAGGCCCTTGTGCAGCGGGGCGATGAACTCGTCGGTCACGGTCACACCAACGCTGAAAGACAAGGTCAGTTTGATGAGCAATCCGAACGTGCCCTGATACAGGAATGTGCGCAGAGAATTGAAATAGAAAGCGGAAAAAAGCCCAGAGGCTGGTTATCGCCCTGGATATCCGAAAGTCCGGTGACACCGGACCTGCTGGCTGAGACAGGCTATGACTACACGCTGAACTGGTGTCACGATGACCAGCCCACACGCATGCAAACAAGAAATAACCAGTCGCTGTGGTCGATCCCCTACCCGCAGGAAATTAATGACATCCCTATGCTGATAGGTCGTCAAATGGATACTGAGCCTTTTGCCAATATGATCATCGACCAGTTTGATGAGATGCTTCAGCAATCGCAGTCGCAGCCCCTGGTAATGGGGATCGCGCTGCATCCTTATTTGATTGGTCAGCCCTACCGTCTGAAACACATCCGTCGGGCATTGCAGCATATTTGTGCCTACCGCGATCGGGAAGAGATATGGTTCTCGACACCCGGTGAAATATGTACGCATATGCAAACACTGGACCGGCAAGGTTTAGTCAATGATATTTAAACGCTGAAAATGCATGTATCCACTTCATCTGACTGAAAATATAATGATCCCATCAACATCAACATCAACATCAATATCAAAATAACAATCTATGAAACCACTCGACATGCAAGACACCGTTGGCGCCTGGGTCCCCCACGGACGCTTTTCACTGCCCGCCACCTCGGAAGGTTCTCTGTCAGGTATGACATTCGCTGTCAAAGACCTTTATCACATTGCAGGCATCCCAACCGGCGCAGGCAATCCAACATGGCTATCCACGCATGACACGCCACAGCACACCAGCCCTCTGGTTGAACAGCTGCGGGCTGCAGGTGCCAGCGTTGCTGGCAAAGTGATCACCGATGAGCTGGCTTACAGTCTGAACGGTGACAATATTCACTACGGCACTCCGACCAATGTGAATGCACCAGGTCGTGTAACGGGTGGTTCATCGAGTGGTTCAGCAGCAGCAGTCGCTGCCAGACTGGTGGATTTTGCCCTGGCCTCGGATACAGGCGGCTCTACGCGTGTGCCTGCCAGTTACTGCGGGATATGGGGCTTAAGAACCACACATGGTTTACTGACAACCGAACATGTTGTGCCGCTGCATCCTTCATTCGATACGATGAACTGGTTTGCTCATGATGCCGATACATTCAGTCGTGTTGCACAGGTATTGCTTCCAGCGACAGACTTTAAAGCACTGCGCGTACTCAAACCTGCTGCAGTGTGGGCGCTTGCGAGCGAGGACTTTCAGCAGGCGTTGACAGACGTACTGAATAAAGCCGTCAAACTCATCGGCTCACCGGCGCAGGAAATTTCTTTTACAAACTCCGATCAGACACTCGAGCAATGGCGACTCGCCTATGTCGCGCATGGCGCCTCAGAAGCATGGGCACTGCATGGAGACTGGATTACAGAACACCAGCCAACATTTTCAGCACCCATCGCCGGTCGCTGGGATGCAGCCAAAAAAGTCACACCGGCGCAGGCACAAGCTGCGATTCAAACGACTGCGATGATTCGCCAGCAAATCCGCGACATGCTTGCGGACGATGCAATCGTAGTCATGCCCTCTGCGGCAGGCCTCGCACCGCTACTGAATGCGACAGGTGCGGATGTCGACGCGATGCGAACGAGAACTATGCATATCACCTGTATTGGTGGGATCAGCGGTGTATGTCAGGTCAGCATCCCCTACCGAAACGCAGCAGGGCTGCCTGTTGGAGTGTCTCTGATGGGGCCTGCTGGCAGCGATCTGGCTTTAATTGCGCTGGCTAAACAGATCAGTGAAATGAAAGAGTAATTTTTATTGCATAAAAAAAGACGCATCGTTCAGATTACGATGCGTCTTTTTTTCATTAAATAAATAAAACTATCCTGGCATATTAAAAATCTCAACCTCGGCCAAGGAAAGGCATATTCGTTGCCATGATCGTCATAAACTGCACGTTCGTCTCAAGCGGGAAGCTGACGATCTGGGCGACAGCCTGCGCGACATGATTCACATCCATGCGTGGCTCGACACGTGTGGAGCCATCAGGTTGCAACACACCTTTAGTCATACGATCGGTCATTTCAGTCGCAGCGTTACCAATATCGATCTGGGTGCAAGCGATACCGTAACGACGCGTATCCAGTGCAATAGATTTAGTGAGTCCCGTCACGGCGTGTTTAGTCGCGGTGTAACCGATCGAAAATGGACGGGGCGCGTGCGCTGAAATCGAACCATTATTAATGATGCGACCACCTTGAGGTGTTTGATTTTTCATGATGCGTATCGCACCCTGCGCGCACAAGAACATACCGGTCAGATTAATGTTGACGATATCTTTCCAGACATCAACCGGTAAATCCTCTATCGGCACTGGCGGCCCACCACGCCCAGCATTGTTGAACAATACGTCCAGACGTCCCCAGCGGCGGCTGATTTCAGCAAACAAAGCATTGACAGAGGCCTCGTCACTCACGTCAGTCACCATGGGATGCAGATGATCCTCCAGCGCACCACCCAGAGTTTTCGTTTCCTCGAGTTTGTCAGCGCGGCGTCCGGCCAGCACAACGTGATAGCCGGCATTCGCGAGCGCGAATGACACGGCACGACCGATGCCCGAACCTGCCCCAGTGACTAGCGCAACTTTTAAATCTGACATATTTGTTCCTCTGTTGTTATTTGTAACTTCAATTTATTACGAATGAATTTTCAGCGTGAAAATATTACTGGGCACGCTGATAATCATCACTGTATGTTTGCTTGGCCTGCACCTAGTTCGACAGGTGCATCAAGCTGCGCGCTCCACTCACTCCAGGAGCCACCATATAGTGCACCACCAGTCAAACCAGCAACTTCCATGGATAGTAGCAAGTGGCAAGCTGCAATACCAGAGCCGCAGCTAGCAACCATCTGGTCTGGCTGATGGGTGCCGAGCATCCTGGTGAACTCTGACTTCAGGACGGTAGGATCTTTGAATGAACCATCCGGATTGAGATTGGAAGGAGTCGGGCGACTTGTGGCGCCGGGGATATGGCCGGCCTTTGGGTCCAGCGTTTCGTTCAGGCCTTGAAATCGATCAAAAGGCCGCGCATCCACAATCAGGCGATTCGGGCGCGTCAGCCCAGCACGCAGTTCTTGCATGCTGACAGCCTTGGTCAGACTGGCTTTAAGTTTGAAATCTCCCATCGTTCTGGCCGCAGGAATTTCAGTTGTCACGGGCAACCCCGCCTTGAGCCACGCAGTCATGCCACCATCGAGCACCCGCACATTGGAATGACCGACCCATCTGGACATCCACCAGAGTCTGGCGGCGTACTGCCCACCCGTGCTGTCATAGCCGACAATAATGGTTTTTTCGTTGACGCTAAGATTCTGAAGCGTTTGTGCAAATGTTTCGCGCGCAGGCAAAGGGTGGCGACCATTAGTACCTGACTTAGGTGCACTCAATTGGCGATCTACACTCACAAAGACCGCACCCGGAAGATGTGATTCTGCATAGGCGCGCTGACCGAGTGTTGCATCGACAAGATCGTGTCGGCAATCGCAAAGCAGGACATTTGCAGACTCGTGTTTAAGTAAATCCTGAAGTCCTTGGGCGGTAATGAGCGGCGTTGCTTGCATGAGAATTTCCTATCAAAAGAGGGACGTGAGAGGTCAGGATACCTGGCCAAATGCTATGCTTCGTAGTCTACCAATATTCAATTGCTATTACCTATGTCTCAGGCCACTGGCAACGTTTTTTTGATTTCAGCTCCCAGCGGAGCGGGCAAGTCGAGCCTGGTCAATGCACTGTTGGCGCATGATCCATCCATCCGGCTTTCAGTTTCCTGTACGACCCGTCCTCCCAGACCAAGTGAAATTGACGGAAAAGATTACAGGTTTTTGAGCGTGGATGAGTTTGACGCGCTGCGAAATGACAATCAGTTACTCGAGTGGGCCCAAGTGCACGGTAATTACTATGGCACACCCCGCGATCTGATTGATCAGGCTGTAGGGGCTGGGCAAAATGTCATCCTCGAAATTGACTGGCAAGGCGCCCAACAAGTTCGTAAGCTGTTTCCAGCGACGATCAGCATTTTTATCCTGCCCCCTTCCATCGAAGCCTTAAGGGAAAGACTACAAAATCGCGGCCAGGATCCTGAGGATGTGATCGCCAAACGGGTTCACGCCGCAAGCGCCGAGATCTCACATGCGCCAGAATTTGAATATGTTATTATTAATCAAGAGTTTAGCGTAGCTTTGCAAGAACTCGAACAAATCGTGCACACCGCACGTTTTCGTTTTCCAAGCCAGGCTGCCAGACACCCGGCACTTTTTGCATCTTTTGGCTTAATTGCCTAGTTTTTTATACACAGGAACACCATGGCCCGCATTACTGTTGACGATTGCCTCGAGCACATTCCTAACCGCTTCAAAATGACGCTGGCTGCCACGTATCGTGCGCGCGAACTGGCTCAAGGCCATGCCGCACGCGTTGAAACAAAAGACAAACCTACCGTTACCGCATTGCGCGAGATTGCTGCTGGCGTAACAGGTATCGAAATGCTTCGCAAAGTTCCAACCTGATAAGAGGTATTCGCCATGTCATTCCCGGGTTTGCGCTATGCATCATCCGGGTGGCGTGCGGCGCTTAAAGTCAGTTCGCGTCTGACAGGAAAGTCTTCATTAATGGGCAACACAGGTGCCGTTCCGGGTACCGCCAAGCCCGTAGAAACAGAAATTGAGCCTCCGATCGCCACGTTGGCGAGGTTGAACTCCGCCCTGGACACTTATCTTGACGCTAAAGATATCAGTCTGGTCAGAGAGGCTTACCGCTTCTCTGATCAGGCCCATCTTGGCCAGTTTCGCTCCAGTGGTTCTCCCTACATCACACATCCAATCGCCGTTGCTGAAATTTGTGCAGGCTGGAAACTCGATGCTGATGCGTTGTGTGCGGCACTCCTGCACGATGTCATGGAAGACCAAGGCATTACCAAACAAGAATTACTTGAAAAATTCGGCAATGACGTAGCCGATATGGTCGATGGATTGTCCAAACTCGACAGACTGGATTTTGCAACCAAAGCGCAGCAACAAGCTGAGAGCTTTCGCAAAATGTTGCTGGCGATGGCGCGTGATATCCGCGTTATTCTAATCAAACTAGCAGATCGTCTGCATAATATGCGTACGCTCGATGCGGTGAGTCCGGAAAAACGCCGGCGCATCGCTCGCGAGACACTGGAGATTTATGCACCGATCGCCCACCGCCTGGGTCTGAATGCGCTTTACCGCGAACTACAGGATTTATGTTTTCAGGCGATCTACCCGAATCGTTACCGTGTGATTGAAAAAGCCATACTTGCTGCCAGAGGCAATCGTCGTGAAGTATTGACGCGCATCGATGAAACTGTACGAAACGCTTTACCGGGAGCGGGAATAGAAGCATCCGTGGCCGGACGAGAGAAAACTCTCTACGGCATTTACAGCAAGATGGTCAAGCAGAAAAAATCGTTTACCAACGTGCTTGATATATATGGCTTCCGAGTGATTGTCCAGACGTTGCCGCAATGCTATATGGCAATGGGTATCGTGCATCAACTCTACCGTCCTGTTCCAGGAAAATTCAAAGACTACATCGCGATACCGAAAATCAACGGCTATCAGTCTCTGCATACGACACTGGTGGGGCCTTACGGCACGCCAATCGAGTTTCAGTTCCGCACGCATGACATGCATCAAATTGCGGAGGAAGGCGTCGCAGCCCACTGGCTGTATAAGTCTGATGATGCATCGATGCACGAGATTCAAACACGAACCAGTCAATCCTTACAGTCCCTGCTCGATATTCAAAGCCAGACGGGTGACTCGGGTGAGTTTCTCGAACACGTAAAGGTTGACCTCTTTCCTGACGCTGTGTATGTGTTCACGCCTAAAGGGAAAATTATTTCTCTCCCGCGTGGCGCAACACCTGTCGATTTTGCGTACTCTATTCATACCGATGTAGGGAATCACGCGACGGCATGTAAGATCAACGGAGAGAATGTTGACCTGCGCAAAGAACTCTCTAGCGGCGACACGGTAGCCATCCTCACCTCCCCCCAGTCACGGCCCAACGCGCAGTGGCTGAATTACGCTCGCACGGGGCGTGCGCGCTCTGAGATCCGTCATTATCTGCGCACCGTTCAGTACGACGAATCTGTAGGTTTTGGCAGTCGTCTGCTTGAGCAGGCGCTGCGTGAATTAAATCTCGAATTGCCTGAGGCCGACGATCCGATCTGGGAGAAACTTGCCCGTTCAAGCGGCGCTAAAACCCGGGATGAAATACTGTCCGACATCGGCCTGGGTAAGCGTCTGGCTGCTGTCGTTGCACGACGATTTACACCTAGTCACCCGCTCATTGCTACGACTGCAGCAGCCGATGAGGCGATGATGACTGCAAGAATGGCTCCCATTACGATTCACGGCAACGAAGGTCAGGCCGTTCAACTCGCGCCGTGCTGCAGCCCCCTGCCCGGCGACTCGATCATTGCGGGAATCAGAATTGGACATGGGCTGGTGGTCCACACGAACGACTGTCCCGTAGCGCTACGTGCCCGTCTGAAAGAACCAGAGCGCTGGGTTGATATCGCCTGGGATGTTGAGACGGCCAAACACTTCTCTGCTCGCATTGACATTATGGCGCACAATGAAAGAGGCGTTCTTAGCCGTATTGCCGCTGAAGTCGCTCAGGCTGACTCCAATATTATTCACGTTACGATGACTGATGATGCCATGTCGGCGATTGTTCTGAATCTGACCGTGCAAGTAGATAGCCGCAAGCATCTGGCGCAGGTTTTCCGCTCCATTCGCCGCGTCCCGCAGATTCAGAAAATCGTCCGGGTCAAGGGTTAGGCGTCTGCTTTTTAACAGTCACTTTTAACGCTTTACCGACTGACTGGTTGAACTCGGCGATACATTGCGATGAACAGCGATTCGCCCATTTAACAGCGACTTTTTGAGCAGCAATTTTTTTCACGGCATTGATATCATTTTGTGTCGGGCGCACCAGGATCATTTTCCCCTTGGGCGTGAGCTTGCAGGCTTTCGCACCGGTCAGGCAGTCATAAGCAATCTGGGTCTGACTTGCAGAAAAATTCCATAACTGTTCTGTCAGATCTTTAATGTTTTGATTCAGGAAAGTTTTTACGCGGGGATCAAGCTGATCCCAGGTGGCCTGATTGACAGCATGCACCTCTTGATTCCAGCCAACAGGTAATGCGTAAATATGTGTAGCTGCGGTATACCATTTTGCCTGGTATGCGGACATCGGTCCGGCAACTGCGCAGGCAATTTTCTTCTTTTTAAGAGCATTGAGCACATCATTAAAAGCAATCGTTGCATTTTTTGCACCCAGTGCTTCTACGAGATCCGATTGTGAACGATTGACTGTTCGAATCGTCTTGCCTTTCAGATCGTTCAGTCCACGCACAGGCACATTACAAAATAAAACCTGAGACGCATACGGTGAAATACCTAAAAGTTTAATTTGCTGACTAGAGGCTAGGGACTGCGCCAATACTGGCATATAGGACTTAACTACGAGCTTGGCGCTCGCCACATCAGGCGTCATTCCTGCGAGATCAATCCCTTCGTAAAGAGGCGTCTCGGAGAGATTGTACGAAAACGGAATAACGCCAAACTCGATGACGCCTTGCTTCATCAGTCTGAATAGTTCGGGCCCCTTAAGCCCCATTTCATCAAAGGCTTTAATTTCAGCGGTGACCTTTCCAGCTGATTTT
The DNA here is from genome assembly GCA_030650995.1 of Sheuella sp. Classification (GTDB taxonomy): domain Bacteria; phylum Pseudomonadota; class Gammaproteobacteria; order Burkholderiales; family Burkholderiaceae_B; genus Zwartia. Next base: position 40,606 of record JAUSCY010000059.1, read on the forward strand.
TCCGGAACGACCTTTAGCCAAAAGGGCATCTCTACGTCCTTGTACATCGCACGCGTGCTTAAACCCCCAAGCACTTTAAGTTGCGTGGCAGGCAGATCTTGCGCTGCGACATGTAAGGCGCTACATGCCGCAAAAAAAGCGACAATGATCCTCAAACCATTCATCTTTAGTATTTCAGCAATATCCATGCTTGCATTCTACCAACGCGCCGCTCAGACTCAACATAAATTACACGGTTATGATCAGGCTTGTTTAAAAATGCCTCTGGATGCTTGCAATGAGTCGGGTTGACCCTAGTACTTCAATTGTTCAACCTCTGACCAATCAGACAGTGCCGCTCATGGGCATATTGTTATTACTGGCCTCAGTTTTTTCTCTGGCTTCGCTCGATGCCAGCGGCAAATGGGTGATGGCGGCAGGTGTACCCTTGCTGGTTTTTTGCTGGTTCAGGTATCTGGTGCATTTTGTCCTGATATTCTTTATCGCGGTTCCTGCACGAGGTTTATCTACTTTTCGCAGCAAATCTCCAAAAAAACAAATGCTGCGCGGCGTAGCAATGCTGTGCGCCACCCTTACCTTTTTCACGACGCTACGCTATCTGCATCAAGCCGAAGCCACGGCCATTATTTTTATCTCACCCATGCTGATGTTGGCCATCGCTCCATGGCTGCTAAAAGAACCTCCAAAGCGTTCTCGATGGATTGCCGCAGCAATGGGGTTAGTAGGGGTCTTGATCGTGATCCGCCCTTCGGCAGGTCTACCGCTTCCAGGGGTAATCGCTGGCTTGCTGACAGCCTTCCTGTTCGCCACCCAGCATCTGCTGACGCGAATGGTTTCTACCGATCACGCGTATACAACGAGCCTGTGGAGTAGCGGTATCGGCACGCTCATCCTGACCCTGACTCTGCCCTTCACCTTGCCCGATGCGCGTCCCATCCTGAGTGAAATAGGCCTCTCATACTGGGTCATCATGCTCTCTACCGGGTTATCAGGGGGGCTGGGACATCTATTACAAACCATGGCCTACCGCAGAGCCCCCGCTTCCGTGCTGGCGCCCTTTATATATATGCAGATGATTGCGGCGGTCACAATGGGATGGTTGATCTGGGGGCATTTTCCGGATGCAATCACCTGGGTGGGGATCGCCATAATTTGCATAAGCGGTATTGTCAACGGTCTAGTTGAGTACAAACGTTCGCAGCAGTAGTTCAAGCACTAGTTCAAACGCTAGTTCAAGCACTAGTTCAAAGCTCAGTTGACTCAAGCAATTCACCCGCATGCAACTTCAACTGTCTTGAGCACTTTGCTGCAAGATTTAAATCATGGGTAACCAGCACCAGTGTGGTTGCGTACTCACGATGCAGACTGAACATCAGGTCAATAATACGCGTACCGGTTACCTCGTCCAGGCTACCGGTTGGCTCATCTGCAAACAATAAGGCGGGTTTCTGAACAAAGGCGCGAGCCAGTGAGACGCGCTGTTGTTCACCACCGGAAAGTGTCGAGGGATAGTGATGTAATCGGTGTGATAAGCCGACCTCTTCAAGCATCGCGAGCGCAGGCAACCTAGCCTCGTGCCCAGCGAGCTCCAAAGGAAGCATGACATTTTCAAGCGCAGTTAAATTGGGTAGAAGATGGAAGGACTGAAATACGAAGCCGACACTTTTGGCGCGCAGTGCGGCACGACCATCCTCGTTCATGGCAAATAAATCCTGATCAAGGAGGCAGACCGTCCCCTCGGTAGGCGTATCAAGTCCTGCCATCAGTCCAAGCAAGGTAGACTTGCCGGAACCAGAGGGTCCAGTAATTGAAACAGATTGCCCCAGAGGGATCGTAAAGCTGATATTGTTCAAAATTGTCAGCTCACCTGTTGCATCCGCGACTCTCTGACACAAACCACTGACCTGAATTGCATTGATGCCAAGCATGTATAAATTCTCTCTTGATCGCCGTCAGTTGTTAACCGGACTAAGTGGGGCTGTTTTGTCCTGCACATTACCACTACAGGTCAGTGCACAAACAAAAACTCCCGCAACAATACGTATTCTAATCGTTGGTGACAGTCTGTCGGCAGAATATGGTTTACCCAGACGCACAGGGTGGGTCAGCCTGCTTTCTCAGAAGCTGATGCAACTCTCCCCCGGAGCAGAAATCATCAACGCCAGCATCAGTGGTGACACCACAAGTGGAGGACGCACGCGCCTCGCAGCCTTGTTGAGTCGACACTCGCCTCAGATCGTAATCATTGAGCTTGGAGGCAATGATGCCCTGCGTGGGCTGGCTCTACCCATGAGTCAGGACAATCTGACCAGGATGGTTGAACAAAGTCAGCAAGCAGGAGCACAAGTGATTCTGGTTGGTATGCAAATTCCACCCAATTACGGTCGAGAATACGCAACGTCATTCAAAAACATGTTCAGCACAATCAGCGAGTCAAAAAAAACCGCACTCGTACCGTTCCTGCTTGAAGGTGTCGGCCCCCAAAATGAAATGTTTCAATCAGATGGGATTCACCCAAATGAATCAGCACAGCCCATCATGATGGAAACTGTGCTGAAAGTGTTACTGCCCGTATTGAAAAACCTTAATTAAATCGGATAACAGTTAATTAAAGTTTTGCAGCATCCAGATCACCGCGAATGAGTTTTGCGGCATCAGGTAACATTTTCACCTGATATAAACCGCGCAGAACTTTGAGAGCTGCCTGTTCCTCCGCAGCGCCCCAGGCCTGGGAAAGCTGGCCCTGTAATTGTTTGATTTGCGCAGCGTCTGGTACTGGACCTGCCTCGACTTTGGTCAGTTGCAGAATTGCGTAGCCCTCTACACCCTGAACGCCAGCCCATACAGGTAAAGACTGCGTAGGCATGGACATGACGGATTCGAGTTGCTCACCCGTCAGGGACTTTGGATCTTGGCGTGTCACAACTACGGCAGCTTCAAAGCCTTTAGTTTCAGCCTTTGCCGATTTCTTCAGCTCTTCGAGTACTTTCTCTCCTGCCGCTTTAGCCGCCGCCATCGCACGCTCATCCGTGACGATCGTACGGATTTGTGCAGAGACTTTTTCAAGCGGTGGAATCTGAGCAGGATTCACGGAAGCAATGCGCAAGGCGACAATCGTGTCTGGAGATAACTCAATAGCACCAGAATTAAGTTTTTCTTTTAGCACTTCGTTTGAAAATGCTGTCTGAATGACTTTTGGATTGCCCAGGATAATTTGCTCAGACTCTGACGGTGCAGCGGCACCGAGTCGTTGCTCAGCAGAAAGTAAACCCGCCCGAGTCAATCCATTCCCACGCAAAATTGGGATATTTAAAGCGTCGGAAACAGGTTTCAGACTATCGCGCTGATCGTAGATCAGACTGGTCAGTTTGCTGGCCATTGAGGCAAAACGGTCAGCAGCAATTTGCTTGCGAATTTCCGTGGTGATGTCGTCATTAACATCTGCTAGCGGCTTGACAGAAGCAGGCTGAACATCCGTTATGTAGAGAACGTGCAATCCGAACGGACTTTCAACCACACCGGAAACCGTACCCTTGTTCAGCTTGAACAAGGCGTCTTCAACCTGTGGGACCAGCATATTTCGGCTGATCCAGCCCAGATCACCGCCCTGACTTGCTGAGCCGCTATCTTGTGAGAATTCTTTGGCAAGTGCAGCAAACTGCTTCGGATCCGCAGCGGCACGTTTGGCCAGATCTTCAACTGTCTGACGGATTTTAGCTTTGGTCGCCTCATCAGCTGACGCAGGAATTTCGAGCAGGATATGGCTCACACGACGGCGCTCTGGCTGACCATAGCGCGCCTGGTTCTGTTTGTAGAAACTTTCAATATCTGCATCAGAGACTTTGATGTCCTTTGTTGCCGCGCTCTCATTCAGAACAACATATTCAACATCCAGATTTTCTGGAATTTGGAGTCGTGATTGATTCGCGTCATACCAGGCTTTGATATCCGCATCAGATACTTTGACGTCTCGGGCGTAGTCAGAGGCTTTAAAAGATTTAGCTGAAACAGTGCGCTGTTCCGTTACAAGAGCAAGGATTTTCTCTGCAACTTGCGAGGGCACCCTTGCGGTTAAACCAATTGGCTGAAGCACTTGTCCCAGAGCCAGATCACGCCTCAGACCATTTTCGAATGCAGTAGGCGTCATACCTTGCGCAGCAAGCACTTGACGATAACGCTCAGAGGAAAACTGTCCATCGACTTGCACCGCAGGAATCGAGGCGATTGTACGGCGCAACATTTCATCAGAAACAGAATAGCGTCCCTGTGTCGCAGCAATCGCCACGGTACGCTGATCAATCAGCGAATTCAGGAGCTGCTCTCGCAATGCCGGCGTATCAAAAGTCGCAGCGTCAAACTGCGCACCGAGTGCATTACGGTATTGCTCAAGCTGAGCGCGACGGGCGCGATCAAACTCACCAAGCGTGATGGCCTGACCATCGACTGAGACAAGCTCAGGTTCGCTGGACATCAGACTGGTGTAGCCCTGCACACCAAAAAAAACAAAGGATGGCAAGATGAGCAGCAGTAAAACCAGCTGCATCAAGCGTTGATGATGACGGATAAAATCGAACATGGATTGGACGCACACCTGGTTACAAAGCCGGCCAAGTTTACCACTCGGTGCGCTATGCTTGCAGTGTACGGGGAAACAATGCTGTTTCAAGCCTGAATCTGACCTTTTCCAGCCTGAGAATCTGCACTTTTCCTAGCCTGATTTCCTTTCTTATTAGCGATTGAACATGCCAATACTGCCCGAATGGCCTTATCCAAGACTGGTTGCGCACCGGGGGGGCGGCTCTATC
>JAUSCY010000063.1 GCA_030650995.1 Sheuella sp.
TCAAGGACCTGGCCGGACCGTAAAAAGTGCGATCAACAAACACCCTGTCAGCCAATTGAACAGACCAGAGTCAATATATGTCGGACCGCTGGGTCTATCGCAGGACGAGCAGGCAGATTTAACCGTGCATGGAGGCGCCGATAAAGCCGTCTATGTGTACCCGGCAGAGCACTATACTTTTTGGGAAACCCTGCTCGTAGAACAGGGTAGTGAACGCGTTGAGCTCGCACACGGATTTTTCGGAGAAAATCTGACTATTGAGGGTTTTCTTGAGAGAGAAGTATTTGTTGGCGATTTGTGGACGATCGGCGAAGTTGAGCTAATGGTTGAGGCTCTGCGTGAACCTTGTTTCAAGTTCAATTCAAAAATCGGTCTGGATGAGGCGGGACCAACTATGGTGCGAAGCGGGCGCAGTGGATGGTACTTAAGCGTATTGCAGCCTGGTGTCCTTAAAGCGGGTGATTCAATTTCAGTGACACCAGGTGATCGCAGGGTGAGTATTTATGATCAAAATGCAGTGCTCAGAATCAAACGAAAGTTATGAGCGCATCAGTCGAGTTTGACACCAGAATCGTTAATGACTTTAGCCCATTTCTCTGTTTCTGCGACGATGACTTTACCAAAGTCCGCAGGTGTTCCTGGAATTGGCACGCCGCCTAAATCAGCCAGACGCGCTCGCATGGCTGGCTCTGCAAGCGTGGCATTGACTGCTGCATTGACTCTGTTGATAGCTTCTGCTGGGGTGCCTTTTGGCATGCCAATACCGAACCATGCAGTTGCTTCGTAGCCCTTAACTGTTGCGCCAACCGTTGGCAGTTCTGGCATCGATGGTTCAGCCTTTTCTGAAGTAACCGCCAGGGCACGGATCCGTCCGTTTTTGATATGAGGTACGGATGAAGGCAAATTATCAAACAATACCTGTACCTGACCCGCAGTCAGATCGATCAGCGCTGGGCCTGCACCTTTATAAGGAACATGAACCATGTTGCAGCCTGTCATGTATTTGAAAAGTTCACCTGATAAGTGCACCGAGGTTCCACTGCCAGACGAGGCCATGTTGACTTTGCCTGGGTTGGCTTTGCAATAGGCAAGAAACTCCGCAACTGTTTTAGCTGGAACGTTATTGCTGACAACCATCACGTTTGGTGTACGCACTAATCCAGCAACTGGTGCGATATCTCGAACGAAATTAAAGTTGAGATTTTTATACAGCGTTGCATTGATTCCATTGGCTGGATTCACTAACAACATGGTGTAGCCATCGGGTGTCGCGTTGATGACTGACTCTGTGCCGATGTTATTACCAGCACCCGGTTTGTTCTCAACAATGACTTGTTGACCAAGCTTTTCGCTAAGAGACTGAGCCATCAGACGTGCCAGTACGTCAGTCGTTCCACCTGGTGGATAGGGCACAATCCATTTAATGGGTCTGGTTGGGTAGTCTGCGGCATGGGCCAAGCCCAGTCCTGAGAAGAGCGTAATCAATAAAACTGCAACGAACCGATTTATTTGTCTCATGTGTTTAAGTCCTCGAAATGATTTGAGAGCTGGTTTTTTTAGTAACTATATCTTGTTTAAATACGTTATGGATTTTTTTATACTGAATCTTGTTCCGGCCTGGCGGTCGCTATAAATATATGAAGTGAGCCCTTGTTTGTCGTGTTATAAAAATCACATAACAATACAAAACAAGAGACAACACATGGCACACGATGGCTTACGCTTTGGTATATTCCTCGCCCCATTTCATCAACTAGGGGATAACCCGACCCTCGCTCTCGCACGGGATCTTGAACTGATCAAATGGCTAGACGATCTTGGCTACGATGAGGCCTGGATTGGAGAACATCACTCTGCCGGCTGGGAAATTATTGCTTCACCTGAAATTTTTATTGGTGTGGCCGCCGATCGTACTAAACGAATCATGTTGGGCTCAGGGGTAACCAGTTTGCCCTATCACCATCCTTTCCTGGTGGCGCAGCGTTTTGTTCAGCTTGATCATATGACGCGAGGACGGGTGATGCTCGGTTGTGGTCCGGGTGCTTTGGTTTCAGATGCATATATGATGGGTATCGAGGCCGAAAAGCAGCGCACGATGATGGATGAGTCGCTTGGTGCGATCATGAAACTGCTTGAAGGTCGCGAACCCGTCACCATGAAAACTGACTGGTTCGAGCTTAAAGAAGCACGCCTGCACTTGAAACCCTACACAAAAGGAGGATTTCCGATTGCGGTTGCGAGTGCGACAACCCCCTCTGGTGTATTGACTGCCGGTAAGTATGGCGTGGGTATGCTGTCACTCGGTGCTGGTCTTCCGGGAGGTCCTCAAAAGCTTGCTGAACAATGGCGTTTAGGTGAAGAGCAAGCCGCAAAGTTTGGTAAAACCATGAAACGCGAAGACTGGCGTCTGGTGATTAACATGCATGTTGCTGAAGATGATGAGCAGGCGATGCGTGAGGTGCGTGCGGGTGAGCGCGTTGAGACCTTGAGTTATTTCAGTGAAACCCTGGGTCGTCCACCCATGCGAAGCGAAAACCCATTAGCTGAGGGGTTGCAGGCGGGTACCACGATCGTGGGTTCGCCAGAAACTGTTGCTGCGGGGATCAGAAGGCTGCTGGAGTTTACGGGAGGCGGTGCGGGGGCTGTATTGTTCCGTTCACACGAGTGGGCTACACGTGAACAAACATTACGCAGTTATGAGTTATTCGCGCGCTGGGTGATGCCTCAGTTTCAGGGCAGCATGGATAGTCTGTATGTTTCACGTGAGTGGGTCAGTGAAAATCGAAGCGGAATTTTTGGGCCGCATATGGGCGCGATGCGCAAGGCCTTTACCGATACAGGTCAAGAAGTACCCAATCACATGCGTATGACGCTGCATACAGGCAAGACACCATTAGTCGAGAAGTGATGCGCTCTGTTAAGTGCGTGTGGAGACTTTCAGTTTTCACACGCGATGTTGAATATTTCCTCTTTGATCGAGTCTTTTTCAACAGCGATCCATTCTTTTGAGCCCACGCCAGATATCAGGGCCTTTTGTGATGCCATCCGGTCAGGGTGAATACTGATTTTCATGTCCCTGATTGCCCGCTCCTTACATTCCACCTCAAGTTTAAGAATGGCGGACATCCAGGTGGTTTTATCATTCGTCAGTAAGGTCTCATTCAAATTGATGAGCTGTGCGATTTTGACGACATCGTTTTTTCTGATCTTGGAATTTAGGTCTAAATAAATAGTTTGTTCAATAACTGGTGTCTCTGCTCTTCGCTCGCTCTCTTCGACTTCCAGCCAGATGCGTTCTGGTTGATGATTAAAAAATAAAATAGGGATAGATTTGCATGTATGCGCATACTCTTTGCTCATTGCCCATTCACGGACATCTTGCCAATACGCTGAGAGGGGGTTGATTGTGTCGTCTGCAGAGTTCACGGTGACTTCACCCTGACCCATCTGTTCAGAATAAGCCTTGGCGCTTGTAATACGGGCCGCGCGGTTGAAGCATTCAAACTCCACTTCTGAAACAAAAGATTTAGAAGGCCTTTCGGTCAGATCCGTCGGATCTACCAGAACCTCCGGTTGTTTCAGGTCTATCAACACATGCGTACGTGCAATATGGCCTTGGTAGATGATTGGTTTGGTCGACACATAGCTCGTTGCATCATCGGATGTTGATGTTTGAACCCATTGCGCCTGAACAAGTGGCGTCGTTGTCAAAAGTAATAGCGCAGCTAGGCTGGCGAAAAGGTTGCGCATGATTGTTGTTACCCCCAGAATTTTTTCATTTCCGATGCATCAGCCATACCCCGCTCAAAACCATATTTAAGCATCGGGGCGATCCATTGAGGATCCATGATGCTATTGACCGCTGTCTGACCAGGCAATAAACCGCATACCACCAATTTGGTTTTAGTACCCCCTGATTCGAGGTCTTTGATTTCCTGTTGTAAAGTATTTGGCATACCAGAGGTGCGTAACCCAAGCTTTACAGCATCTAAGCCTCCATCTGAAAGAGAGAGAACCAAAGCGCGTTTAACGCCCCTGACAACATCACTGTGCGTACTCGTCTGACAAATCCCGCCATCCATACAAAGTCGATCCAGCAGCCACGTAGGGCCTAATGCACCTGGTAGTGAAGAGCTGGCTGCACAGGCTACATTGATCGGTATCCCCGCACTTTGAGAGACGACAAGCCGCTCGCCGGTATAACAGTCCATAGCAGTGGTGTGGAGTCTGGAGGATGGCCAGTCGGTGCGCAAAAGAATATCTTTCAGAACCTTCATGTGCCTTTGCGGACCGTCCGGATTGTGCGCCGCCATTGCGGCGTGTCCGATTGCCTGAATCGTGGCGGGACTGGAGTCTTTTGCAGAGATCGCCATATTTCTAGCTCTGGACTGACTCGCATTGGATTTCATTGCGGGCACGAGCTTGGTGAACAGTTTAGGAAACTCTGCCAGGAAATCCAGTTCACTCTGAAATCGGTCAATACTGCCGCTTGTGAGCATGGCTGCAGCAATCGATCCAGCAGAGGTGCCAACAACTATATCAGCCGTATTTAAATCAACACCATTTTTCTTCAGAGCACGAAAATACCCAACTGTCCAGGCAAGAAGATATACACCACCACCACCCAGCACAAGACCGCGTTGCTTGTCTGCTCCGGGCCCATTCTGATAAGGGATCGGATGGGCGAGATTATCTGTCCATTTTGCGGTGCTCAGCGCGACCTGACGACTGATTTCTGTCTGAGCAGCCTGCATGGTGTTGACGGCCGACACGCTTTGCGCGCTCACTTGCGCACTATTGACTGACATGGCAACTGCCGCAGCAGTGCCCGTCACCATGAAATTTCGGCGAGTCAGACTGTTCTGTTCAGGCAATACTTTAGGCGCGTTCATAGGCTGTCTGCTGTTAACTTGTTGATATGTACGAAAGCTTACCTGAGTTCGGGATACAGTAAACAATTTACAAAAAAATACCTGACCAACAGGTGTTGGTCAGGTATTTTTTACGATCTACCCGAGGGGTGACGGTCAGGCTTGACCGCCAGTAGTCAGTGCTCGACTTACTTGGATTTTTATTTGATCAGTACAACTGGCTGTTGAACTTTGGCAATGACACGTTGCGCAACGGACCCAATCAGCAGGTCAGCGAGTGCGCTACGTCCTTTGGAGCCGAGTACAACCATGTCGAATTTTTCTTTCTGGGCAAGCAACGCAATTTCTTCGGCCACATGTCCGGTCTTGATGACCATGTTGTGTTTGACGCCTGCGTCATCCAGCGCCTTTATTGCGGACTTAAGTTCTTTGTCACTTAATTCGCGTAAGTAATCAGTAATTGCGTCGCTGCCTACAAAGGATTTTGCATGACGTAGTCCTGCATCGTCATGCACGCTGATCACTGTGATGGATTTGGTTTTTGAGTTATTTGCTTTAACCTGAGCAATCGCAAATTTGACCGCACGCAGTGCATTTTTTGAACCATCTGTTGCAACTAGAATTTTCATGAAGGACTCCCTTTAGTAATGCTTAGTTAAGTAATTCTACGATATTTTTGAGAGGTGAACTAGAACTTGAGGGTCACGCATAGGCCTGAGTCTGCGGATTGAGTAAGTTCCATGCTGCCCTGGTACAGACTGACGAGCTCTTGCACGATCGAGAGTCCTAAACCTGAACCAGGCATTTTTTCATCGGTTCGTACTCCACGCTCAATGACTTGTTGACACTGTTCGGGTAGGAGCCCGGGACCATCATCCAAGATGATAATAGTTAATTTTTTGCCTGTCATTGATACTTGAACTGTAATCTTTGAATAGGCCCATTTGTAGGCGTTATCAAGCAGATTGCCCAGTATTTCCTGTAAATCCTGAATTTCACCGTAAAAGCGTATGTCTGCCGGGATGCACTGCACTGAGAGCGCAATCGTTCTCAGGGGATGAATGCGCTGCATGACTCTGCTCAATTGCTCAATGACAGGGGCGATCTCAATCTCACCATGCAGAGCGTCCTGAGTGGTGGCTGTCCGAGCACGTTTGAGCCTCCAGTCAATATGGCGCTGCATCATGGCGGTTTGCTCGCTTACCAAGCGAGCGAATTCATGATTTCCAGCAGCGTTTTTTGATTCTCGCTGCGCTGCATTCGTGAGGACTGCAAGGGGTGTTTTCAATGCATGGGCCAGATCACCTGTCTGGGTGCGTGCACGCGAAATGACCTGTTCGTTCTGATCGAGAGCCATATTGAAATCATCGATCAGGGGTTGCAACTCCTGAGGGAACGTTCCTTTTAACCGGCTCATCGGGCTGGCACGTAAGTTCTCCATGCTCTTTTGGAGACTCCGCAGGGGACTCAGACTGAGCATAACCTGAGAGATGGCAGCGATTGATAATGAGAGAAACAGGAATATTAAAAAAAATGTGAGGCGCAGGCTCCAGTCTGAGAGCGTGTGCTCAAGTTCTTTCGTACTTCCAGCGACAATGAGTATCCATTTTTGATTCGGTTGGTCCTCCAGTGTGATAGTTCGTACCAGTAACTGGACTGTTTGAACTTCAGGATCCGTCACTGTCAGTGTTCTGATTCCCGTCAGATCCAGATCGTATGGCGGTAAGCTGATAATGTCATCCCAAAGTGATCTGGAGCGCAGTGCAGCAACGCCATCTTGTGCGTTGATTTGCCAGTAAAGTCCTGAAAGAGGCTGATTAAACCGCGGATCGCTCAAGCTCTGAGATAAGTTCGGTACCCCCTTGGCATCAACATTAAAGCTTGTGGTGAGTTGATCCAGATGGACCTGAAGGCTGGTCTGGAACTGTTTCGAAGCATAGTCTTTGAAGTATCCGGTCAAGACGAAACTGGCGGCTATCAAGGCAATGCTGATCCATAACAGCGTGCCGAGCATCAGTCGCAGACGTAGTGAACTTTTAAGTAAAACAAGCGGGTTACCCCAGTTGATTGGCCTATTCATGGCGAGGCACGCATCCTGTAGCCCAGACCTCTTACCGTTTCAATCATGTTCTCAGGGATTTTTTTACGTAACCGTCCAATAAATACATCTATCGTGTTGGAATCTCGGTCAAAATCCTGCGCATAAATATGTTCAGTCAGCGTCGTTCGGGAAATGATTTCATCCTGATGATGCATTAAAAAAGATAAAACTTTTAATTCGTGTGCCGTGAGACCGACATTCTGGCTGTCAACGGTTACGCGCCCGCTCGTGGTGTCCAGCATGACGCTGCCGCAGCGCAGGGTTGATGAAGCGATACCAGAGGCACGTCTGATGAGCGCTCGTACTCTGGCAAGCAGCTCTTGCATATGGAAGGGTTTGCTTAGATAGTCGTCCGCACCCGCATCGATACCAGATACTTTGTCATGCCAGCTATCGCGTGCAGTGAGAATGAGAACAGGTGTTGTCAGACCTTTTGCGCGCCAGTTTTTCAAGACAGTCATTCCATCCATAATGGGCAGGCCTAAATCAAGGATGATTGCGTCATAGGACTCTTCTGCCCCCAGATGCAGTGCATCCTGACCGTTGTCCGCGTGATCGATGACGAAGCCTGATTCGATGAGCGCTGCGCTGATCTGATCACTTAGTGTCGGTTCGTCTTCAACTAGCAGTATGCGCATTGAGTGTCCTTGCACAGGGTGGATATCTATTGAGCGGATTCATTTCTTTTTGAGTACCGTGGCATTTCCAGCATCGATTTTTAATTTGATCAGTTTTCCGGATTGTTGGAGAACTTTTAATTCATAAATCCAGCTCCCATGGCTTTTCTCTAATTCAACTTCGAGTACCTGGCCTGGGTATTGCTGTTCGATTTTTTCAAGAATCACTCTCAGAGGCAAGATTTGCCCGGATTCCAGCGCTTGTCTGGCCTTGTCATGATCGAGTTGCGATTCAGCAGGAACAGTCGCACTCACGCTCGCAATAAACGCTGCGAGGATGATTTGTGTGATTTTTTTTCTGGTCTTGAACATCTGTACGTTCACCTGAATGGAATAACCGCGATAACAGTGCCACCGCGCGCTCATATTGCCATCTGGAACATGAATGGAGTATGAACAAGCTGTTCAGCTGCCGTACATATTGACGATGTCATCATTGCTCCATGGCCTTATCAAGATAAAGGAATGCGTCAATGAAAAAGTATATGTTCAGTGTAATCCCGGCTTGGGTACTGTTGCTGAGTATCCCGATGATTTGTCAGGCTGGAGACACTACACCATCCGCTCAGCAGACAAAATGGTCCGAAGCGGCTGGTCGTGCTGGGAATGCCTCGCAGGGTGAAGTCTTCTTTAATTCAAAGCATGGTGGGCAGTGGAGTTGCGCCTCATGTCATGGCGCGTCTGCCGTTGTCGATGGTAAGCACGCTTCAACAGGAAAAACGATCAAACCGCTTGCCCCGGCAGGTAATCCAGATGCTTTTACCGATACCGCAAAGATTGATAAGTGGTTCCGTAGAAATTGCAAGGATGTATTGAGCAGAGAGTGTACGCCTGCAGAGAAAGCAGATGTATTGGCTTATTTATTAAATATGAAACGGTGAGTCAGATGACGAAGCGATTTTTTCTGGAGTTGAGAGTGCCTCGCACGTTCTGGTCGAGCTGCATGGCTGGGTTCTTTGGTGTCATGCTGGGTGCGTCTGCGCTGGCTGGTGAAGGCAACAGAGACAAAAATCTTTTGCCACAAAATATGCTGCGCAGTTATCAAACGGAATGTGCCTCATGCCATATTGCCTATCCACCGGGAATGTTAGCGCGCCAGTCCTGGAGAAATCTCATGAAAGGTCTGGATTCACACTACGGTGCCGATGCTTCTTTGGATGCCGCCACGATCAAAGAGCTCAGTGGCTGGCTGGAAGATAACGCCGGTACGTATAAGCGTGTCGATCTTTCACCACCTGAAGACAGGATTACACAGTCAGCATGGTTTGTTCGTAAACACCGAAAAATTCAGGATGATGTCTGGTTAAGACCTTCGATAAAAAGCGCTGCTAATTGTGCTGCCTGTCATACACAAGCAGAGCAGGGTGATTATCGTGAACGAAACATTACCATTCCAAAAAATTGAGCTGATCATGAATAATACTTTGACGTCAGGAGCACCTTCATCCACGACTAACACGTTGTTGAAAAAAAATAACTTATCAAGAAAAGTTGTTGATGCACCAACGCGCGCGTTTCACTGGTTGTTTGCCTTTTGTTTTTTAGGTGCCTACATTACTGCTGAAAGTGAGAGTTTTCGAAAGCTCCACGTGACCCTTGGTTACACGATGGCTGGTTTGCTTGTATTCAGAATACTGTGGGGACTCTTCGGACCCAAGCACGTCAGGCTCAGTCTGATGTTCAGGAAAATATCTGGGATCTCAGAGTGGATAAAGTCCTTTCAAAAACTGCGGTCACTTTCACCTCAGGATCTCAGTGCATTGAAGACCATTAACTGGAAGCAGGGGCAAAATCTTTTAATGGCAATTGCTGTGCTCGCGTTATTAGTGATGGTCATCCCCATCACCCTGACTGGATATGCGAGCTATAACGACTGGGGTGGCCGCTGGTTACAAAAAATCCATGAGTCTGTGGGCGAGTTTTATCTTTTTATTGTGCTGTCTCATTTGGCATTGATCGCTTTGCTAAGTGTATTGCGGCTGAAAAATATTGCGATACCGATGATTACGGGAAAAACTGCTGGTCCGGGACCAGATCTGGTTCGGCGGGATTATCGATGGATTGCTGGTTTATTGATTAGCGCAGTGCTGGCATGGTGGATTTCACAGCTTTTTAATTAATTTGACTCGTTCAGGGGGGCAAAACACTGAGTTCGAGTGCAAACCCTTATTGATCAGAAAAGCACTTCAGCCTATACAGATGGTTGTTGCCTGTTACAGAGATACAGCCCTTAGCCCTAATTTTGGATAGGCATCCAAATAGAGATGTATTCAATATCAAGAATTTTTGGAGAAGACAATGAAACTGCGTTCCTTGGCATTCGCGTTATCTATGGCGGGTATGGGTATGGTGACCCATAGCGCGATGGCGGCAATATCTGACGATGTGATACGGATTGGGTTTACAACTGACATGTCAGGCGTGTATGCCGATGTGGATGGTCCGCGCGGCGTTGAGGCGATCCGCATGGCGATCGCTGATGCCGGCGGGCAAATCAACGGTAAAAAAATTGAATTACTGGTGCTGGATCATCAGAACAAAGCGGATATTGCTGCATCCAAGGCACGTGAGTGGTTTGACCAGCAAAAAATCGATTTGTTGATTGGCGGTTCGAATTCAGCGGTAGCGCTGGCTTTAGCAACAGTGGCTGCTGAAAAGAAGAAACCGTTTATTGCAATTGGTGCGGGTAGTTCAGACCTCACCAATAGTCAGTGCAGTCCATATACCATTCACTACGCATATGACACAGTCGCCATGGCGCGCGGCACCGGTTCTGCCGTTGTGAAAAACGGTGGGAAGACCTGGTTCTTTATTACAACCGACTATGCGTTTGGTCACGCACTGGAGCGCGATACGGCCGCTGTAGTGAAAGCCAGCGGTGGCGAGGTCAAGGGGCAGGTCCGCGTGCCGCTGGGTGCTTCAGATTTTTCTTCATTCCTGTTGCAAGCACAGTCCTCAGGCGCACAGATCCTGGGGTTGGCTAATGCGGGCGGCGATACGATTAATTCGATTAAGGCAGCCAATGAATTTGGCCTGACACCGAAAGTTAAGATGGCTGGTTTGCTGGTTTACATCAATGACATTCATGCGTTGGGTCTGAAAGAGACGCAGGGCATGTATCTGACTGACTTCTGGTATTGGGATGCTAACGACGAAAACCGTGCATGGTCCAAGCGTTTCGAAGCAAAATATCCAGGCCAAAAACCATCCATGAATCAGGCCGGTGATTACTCTGCTGCGGCCTTTTATCTGCGTGGAGTCAAAGAAACCGGTTCAGATGATACCGATGTCATGATGAAATGGATGAAGTCGGCCAAAATCAATGACATGTTCGCTAAAAATGGTTATGTCCGCGAAGACGGTCGCATGATTCATGACATGAATTTGATGCAGGTCAAGACGCCTGCCGAATCAAAGTACCCCTGGGATTACTACAAGATTATCGCAAACCTGCCTGGTGAGGATATCTTTACCAAGCTGTCAGAAAGTACGTGCAAACTGATCAAAAAACCTGGCTGATAGCTGATTTTCAACAACAACCACGACTGGATTGCCTAGTTTTTGCATTCTGATTTGAATGGTTTGTTTGTTGGGCACTGAGAATAAGCCGGCTCCTTTGATCTAGAGGAGTCGGCTTATCGCATTTCGGCTTATTGCATCTAGGCTTATCGCATTTAAAGTGTTCGTCCCAGCGCTTTGAAGAATAATTCCGACTGGAGTCGCTCGCTGACCATTTGGCTTGCGACATGTTTTGCTAGCGTTGCGTTCACGGGCATGAGCGCACGACCAGTCGACTGAGCCAGTACTTGCGCCTGACAGGCGCGCTCCAGAAAGTACAGGTCGTCGTAAGCATAATCAATGCGATCGCCGCACACCACAACGCCGTGATTGCCTAGAAAGGCAATATCCGCTTCGCCCATTGCGCGGGCAATCCGCTCGCCCTCACTCGCATCAAGTGCCAGGCCGTTGTAGTGTTCATCAATCGCAACGCGATCCAGAAAACGCATTGCGTTTTGAGATAAGTGCGTGTCCAGTCCCCGGTCTGAAGTAAGTGTCAGTGCTGTTGAGTAGGGCATGTGTGTATGAAGCACACAGGCCTTTTTACAAATGCGGTGGATCGCCGCATGGATATACATCGCAGTGGACTCGACCTCATGGCGTCCGGCAAGCTTATTGCCGTCTGTATCGATCATGACGATATCGTCAGCCTGTACCTCGCTCCAGAGCAATCCGCGTGGATTGAGCAGAAATCTGCCGGATTGATCGGGCAGCTCCAGACTGAAATGGTTGCAGACGCCTTCTGCCAGGCCATGATAGGCGGCTGCGCGAAGCGCTAAGGCCAGATCGGCACGTAGTTTGGTGACACTATCAGATTCAAAGTCGCGAACGTGCATGATTTTTCCTAAAGGGCTGAAGCGTTTATTATGCATACAAACCAATAATTCAACCAAATGGAGACAAATTGTGCATGACTTGTTAATTCGTGGTGCTCAGGTATTTGACGGGCAGGGAAATCCTCCTGTGATCGCGGATGTCGCCATTGATCAGGGGAAAATCACCGCTATCGGCCAGATTTCAGGCTCCGCCCGTGAAACAGTTCAGGCAGCTGGTCTGGCCCTGATGCCAGGGATTGTGGACCTACATACGCATTACGACGCCCAGATCACTTGGGACAAGACGATGTCGCCATCCCCCGCGCTAGGTGTGACCACAACTGTAATCGGCAATTGTGGCTTCGGGATTGCACCATGCCCGGCAGATTTGCGCGAAACCATGCTGAAAAACCTCTCGGTCGTCGAAGGAATGGATTTGCAGGCCTTATTAACGGGGGTTAACTGGGGGTTTGAGACGTTTGGTCAGTATATGGATCAGATCCGGGAGATCGGACCTTATTTGAATACTGCCGTGTTCGCAGGACACTCCGTGATTCGTACCGCAGTCATGGGCGATGCAGCCTCCGAGCAGGTTGAGCCTACACCTGCACAGATGCTCACCATGCGCAATCTGATTAAGGAGGCAATGGATGCTGGTGCAATTGGTTTTGCATCGTCGTTCTCACCGAATCACAGTGGTTTTGGTGGCCGTCCTATGCCCTCAACGATCGCTTCGGAAAATGAACTGCGTGAATTGACGAATGTGCTCGGTGAGTATGAGCGAGGTGTATTTATGATGGCGACCGGTTCGCGTGCCTCTCCGGCAGTTATGGAGTCGATCGCGCACGACACAGGTCGCCCTACATTCATTTCGACGGTCCTGGGGATGTACAACGAGGCCACTCCCGAGCGCGCGATGGAGTATTACGAACAATGTGCAGCCGCGCAGGCTCGCGGCAACCCGCTTTATATGCTGACAAGTTGCCAGCCGCTGTCATTCGATTTTTCTCTGTTGGATCCATACATTCTGCTGAGCCACACGGCATTTGACGCGATTCAGGGTAAGGATGTTGAGGGCCTGAAAAAAGTTTATGCCGATCCGACGTTCCGTGCCGCATTCAGAGAAAATCTGAAAAACCTCAAACCAGGTATTTTGTTCCTGGGAAACTGGTCGAACATCGAAATTAATCTGACGCATGTTCCTGAGTACGTTGAATACGAGGGATTGACCATCACGCAGGTAGCTGAAAAACTCAAGCTCGATCCCCTGGATGCCTTCTTTGATATTGCGATTAAAGACAATCTGACCACACAGTTTGTGGGTAAGTTTTTTAATAATAATGATGAAGGTGTTGCGCCTTTGCTCAAACATTCCGCTGGCGTCGTGACCTTGTCAGATGCTGGAGCGCATCTGATCTATATGTGCGATGCGGGTTTTGGTTTGCATTTTCTCGGGCACTGGGTGCGAGAAACAGGGCATTTCACACTACAAGAAGGCATCCGCAGACTCACCAGCCATCCTGCCGACTGTTTCAAGATCGCAGGGCGCGGGCGCCTGCTCGTCGGTGCACCTGCTGATCTTTTATTGTTTGACCCCGCGACGGTTGGTATATCCAGGCTGCAGACGAGCGCTGATCTGCCCGGCGGAGGAAGCCGTATGGTGCGAGCGTCTAAAGGTGTGCATGGCGTCTGGGTCAACGGCGTCAAGGTGCATGATGGACAGAACTACGTTGAGCTGGAGCGTGGGCCTGGCGATGTACTGACGCAATTTGATCAGTGAGCGATGGTGTACCAGTAGAATCATGAAATATATATTTCTTTACTGGTCCACATGAAAATTGCTTGTCGGGTTGTTCTGGTTTGTCTTTCGGTTTTTTGTATAACCACCACGGTTTTTTCTCAGACAATACCGTTTAATTTTGTTGCGCTGGGAGATCTGCCCTATGGTGATACACGCAGGGTAGATAACAAATACCGAAGACTGATTCATTTGATCAATTCGAGGTCCCCCTCTTTTAGTATTCATGTGGGCGACTTTAAAACCGGGTCGAGTGAGTGCTCCGATCTGGAGTATAAAAAACAGTTTGATTACTTCAATCTTTTTGAAGGCGCATTGGTTTATACGCCAGGCGATAACGATTGGACTGACTGTCATCGCTTCTTAGGTAAGTTTGATCGTCCGCTGGAAAGATTGAGTGTTTTGAGGACTCTTTTTTTTGCAAAAAGTGTGTCTTTAGGAAAAGACCCAATCAAGGTTGAGCGTCAGTCGGATGTGGCTTTGGATTACTCAAGCTATCCAGAGAACCAGCGCTGGATTCTGAATCAGGTCTTATTTGTAACGCTGCATGTGGTTGGCAGTAATAACAATTACTATCCTTCAGCCAGAGATCCAAATAAGAACGCTGAATTCATCGGTCGCGACAATGCGAATATTGACTGGATTCGCTCTGCATTTGAGCTGGCGGCAAACAAGAGCCTGGGCGCGATCGTTTTTGCATTTCAAGGCGATGTATTTATAGAGAAGTCATCGATAGAACTATTCCCGCTGTCCTCTGGGTTCAAAACGAGCATTGGAGACAATCTCATTACTCTCGCTGCGCAGACAAAGCTGCCAGTGCTTCTGATTCATGGCGATAGCCATCAGTATGAATTTGATCAGCCCTTTTTTATCAATCGCAAAAAGATTGAAAATCTGACCAGATTGGAAGTGCCTGGTGCTCAGGATGTCAGGGCCGTGGAAGTGACTGTGGATATAGGATCAGCTTTGCCCTTCAAAGCAAAGCTGATCGGCGAAGATCCTTTCTGAATCAAGCTCCTGGCAGACTGTTGACCAGTTCAATCATGCGTTTGCGCATATCCGGATCAGGCAATCTGCCCAAACCGCCACCCATGTTGTCAATGACGTTTGCTATTCTGCTGGTGGCAGGTGTAATGCATGTCACCGCTGGATGACTTGCAACATATTTCAGGAAAAACTGCGCCCAGGTTGTTGCATCGAATTCGCGCGCCCAATCCGGCACTTGTTTGCCTTCCACGCGTTTCCATAGCCTTGTTCTGCCAAAAGGCGCATAGACAAGAACGGCGATACCTCGATCCCGAGCGAGAGGCAGGATTGTTTCTTCGGCGAATCGATCATCAATCGCATAGTTGGTACCGATAAAATCCAGTTTTTCCGTACGCATGGTTTGAATCATTTCAGCATACTGATTCTCAAACGTAGTTGTCACACCGAGGTATCGCACGCGACCTTGTTGTTTGGCTTCGCGCAGAATGGGAAGTTGCACCTGCACATCACCCATGTTGTGTACCTGAATCAGATCGATAACTGGCTTGCCGATGCGTTTGAACGAGTTTTCAAGCTGATTGCGAGCTGCCGTGGCGTCTGCCGCACCGCCGCGTGCTGCGACATTGAGTTTGGTTGCCCAGAAAAGTTTTTTTACTATTCCGAGATCTTGTGCAATTTTTCCGGCGACTTCTTCGGATGCCCCATAGCTGGGGGCTGTATCGAAAACAGTACCGTCCAGCTCTACCATTTTGCTCATCACGGCCTTTAAAGCATCGTGATCTTCGTTACGTGCGACTTGTGCAAATGTCGCTGAGCTGCCCAGGCCAATAATGGGGAGCTTTTCACCCGTAGACGGGATGGCGCGAGTGATGATCGTACTGGATGCCGATGAGCTTTGTGCTCTTGCAAGCTGTGGGGCAAGCGTCAGCGCACCCGCAGCACCCAAGGTCATGCTTAACCATTCACGACGTGTTTTCATTTGTTTTCTCCCGGTTTTGTATTTGTACTAGTAGATTGGAGTGCCCGATGCCTTTGCGTGACACCGAGCCAGATTCCCAGCGCCATCCATATCAACGCAAGCGGCACAGCGAAAGTTGCTAAGCCTGTTAATCCCATCCCCAGACGGCCAAGCAAGCCTTCCGTTTGCGCCCCAACCACATCTCCGCCTCGATAGACAAAGGTGTCGATAAAAGCTTTGGATTTGTATCGCTCTGCGCGCGGCATGGTGGTGAACAGCGTCTCACGGGCAGGGCGCATCACGCCGCGCTGTACGGCCCTGAACGTTGCATCCAGTGCAATTAACGCCGCGAGCGAACCAAAAATTGCAAGTCCGATAAATCCGAGCGCGACACAAATCGGCAGCAAGGCGAGCGTGAAAGGCACGCCAAAGCGTTTCATGAGATGACTCGTCACAAAGGCTTGCAGAATCAGGGTGGCGACTTGAGAGATTAAGTCGATTTGGGCAAACGTCGCTGTGCGCGTGTCTGTATCCACGCCGAGCGCTGCCACCATTTGCAGTCTGGTGAAGTAAATAAACGTTGCAATGATGGCAACGATCAGCACATAACCTGAGATGCCTAGCAGGTAGGGGGATCGCAAGACCGTCCACAGGCCTTCCCATGCGCCTCCCCCAATCACTTCCTGACTTGTATTGACCGACTGGACGTCTTTGATTTGTTCATCCTGAAACTGCGTCAGTAGCCATGCTGCACATACTGCGAGTAAGAGAAATCCTGCCGCGACTAACAATAAAAAAGGTGTGCCCATTGGCTTGGCCAGTACGCTGGCAAGCCAGGGACCAAAGATTGCACCGAGCGTGCCGCCTATCGACACCGCGCCGAAAAGACGTTCACTTTGATCGAGCGAAAAACGGTCTGTCATCAAGGCCCAGAAAAGCATGGTTGCGAAAAGATTGAAAACACTGAACCAGACATAAAAAACCTGACCACTGGTTTCACCGATATGCGCTGGGGCCAATATCAGCAAAAAATAAAAGACTAACAATCCGAACGCGAAAAAAAGATAAGTCGCTGAAATGAAGACCATGCGACGGAATTTGCTGACAAGCAGACCAAACACAGGATTAACGGCGAAGGTGACCGCAACGGTTACAAAAAACAACCACCGAACGGATTCAATCCCTCGTTGCATGCCAAGTGCTTCACGCGCGGGTCTGACGCTCATCAACGCCGTTAGTACGCAGAAAAAAAATACACCTGCGACGACTGTGGGGAGAAGCTCCTGACGGCGAATGTTGGTAAACGTCTGAAGTACGCTGCGCATCGATCCTTATCCTGGCCCGAACAGGACGGGCATGACTGTCTGGCGATATTACAGAAAATAGTGACCGGATGCAGCTTGTTTTATCTAACCTATTGTTTTTATTGCGCTCTTTGGTTAGGTCGCTCTATGCACTACTCGCTTTTTTTTCTATTTCAGCGCTGTATCCGCACGTGGCGCGATCCCTTACAATCATTTTTTTTCATACTGAGGTTCGGTTATGTCGGGTCCACTTTCGCATATTAAAGTCCTTGATCTTTCCCGCGTACTGGCCGCGCCCTGGGCAGCGCAAAACCTAGCCGACCTTGGCGCCGATGTCATTAAGGTCGAGCGTCCAGTGAAGGGTGATGATTCACGCGCTTTTGCACCGCCTTTTTTGAAAGATGAGAGTGGTCAGGCGACCCGCGAATCAGCATATTTCTGTGCAGCGAATCGCGGTAAGAAATCTATCACGGTTGACTTATCCAAACCTGAAGGCCAGGCGCTTGTGCGTGAGCTTGCAAAAGATGTGGATGTCATTTTTGAGAACTATAAAGTAGGTGACTTGGCGCGCTATGGTCTGGGGTATGAAGATATCAAGGCGATCAACCCAGCCATTATTTATTGCTCTGTGACTGGCTTTGGTCAGACAGGCCCCGAAAAAGACCGTCCTGGTTATGACTTTATGGCACAGGGGATGGGGGGCTTGATGAGTGTCACGGGTGAGCGCGAGGATTTGCCGGGTGGCGGTCCTCAGCGTGTCGGTGTGCCAATTATTGATTTGACAACAGGTATGTACGCGAGCATAGCTGTGTGTGCGGCCATTGCACATCGTGCAGTGACAGGCAAGGGACAGTGGATCGATGTTGCATTACTCGACTCATCAGTCGCTTTTCTTGCAAATCAGGCCATGAATTATTTCGCAACCGGTGAATCTCCTAAAGGCATCGGTAATGCGCACCCGAATATTGTTCCTTACCAGACCTTTAAAACCGCGGATGGCTCGCTGATCCTCGCCTGCGGTAACGACAATCTTTTCAATAAGTTCTGTGATGTCGCCCACGCACCGCATCTGGCCAAGGATCCACGCTTTTGCACGAATGGAGAGCGCGTTAAAAATCGCGAAGAAATTACCCGCCTGCTCAATGAAATTTTTCTCACTAAAACAACTCGTGAGTGGGTCAAGTTGCTCGATGAGGCCGGTGTTGCAAATGGTCCGATCAATACAATTGCTGAGGTTTTCAAAGAACCACAGGTGCTCGCACGAGGTATGAAAATAGAGTTGCCGCACGCAGTGGCGGGTACCGTTGCGCTGGTGGGTAGTCCGATGAAATTCTCAGAGACACCTATCGTGCATGAAATCCCCCCGCCTGAGCTGGGTCAGCACACTGATGATATTCTGACTCGCGTGTTGCACAAGACCCCGGAGCAAATCGCCGAACTGAAAGCTAAAGGTATTGTTTAAAGTCGTCAAAAAAGGAGACAAACCATGCTGTATGAAATGAGAACTTATTATTGTGCCCCCGGACGTTTACCCGCACTGAACGCACGTTTTGAAACCATTACGCTGGGGTTTTGGAAAAAGTACGGCATCAAGCCTGTAGGGTTCTGGACCACGCTTATCGGACCTCACAATCAGGCACTGACCTATATGCTGGAGTGGGAGAGTCTGGCGCAGCGCGAAACGGTCTGGACCGCTTTTTCTACTGATCCTGAATGGGTTGCCAAGCGTAATGCGACCGAAGCAGAAAAAATCATCGTCGAAAAGATTGAAAATCAGATTCTTGCGCCGACTAGTTATTCACCGATGAAGTAATTTTCAAGCATCTGCGCAGTAATCTTTGGCGCTGAGCAAGCAATCTGTTTCATTTTTCCTGGTTTTACCGTATTGTTGTTTACTAGAGCTCTACAAGAGCCATCAGAGTCAAAAACTCGGAGACAACAATTGAAACGATTGCTTGCAACACTATTGCTTTTGCCGTGCCTGGCTTTTGCGCAGGCCTACCCGAATAAGTCCGTTCGTATTGTCGTGCCGTTCCCTCCCGGAGGTGGCACGGATGTCGTGGCGCGTATTCTTGCGCAAAAACTCTCCGACTCATGGGGCCAGCAAGCCGTTGTAGAAAATAAACCCGGTGCGAGCGGGACGATTGGTTCTGATCTGGTTGCCAAATCTGCACCGGATGGATACACCTTGTTATTACAAGGTACACAGCACGCGATTAATCTGAGCCTTTACAAGCAGTTGCCTTACGACACGGTGAAGGATTTCATTCCTGTTGCGTATGTGGCGCTCGCACCCTTCTTGCTTGTCGTGAATGCGGACGTCCCGGTTAATAATGTGTCTGAACTGATCGCCTATATCAAATCTAAGCCGGGCGGTCTGGATTACGGTTCGAGTGGACCAGGTGGTGGTGCGCATCTTGCCGGGGAGATGTTCAAGACGGCCACCGGGGT
>JAUSCY010000066.1 GCA_030650995.1 Sheuella sp.
GATCCACGCGTTGAACGGACACCCCAGGGAGACCTAGGATAGAATCGATTTGGGACATCGGTATTAGCTCCATTAAATGTGTTTCTTCGCAAAAAACAAGTTTAATGAATACCGTTGTCCCCCGTTAATGATGTAGAGCCATGTCGATTTATTAAATCGATATTTTGCACTCCTCATTCGCCCAAATTCATTTTTACTGATGTACACAAGGTGCTGATAGCGCTAATTAGCTTATGGTGTGTCGTGATATTTCTCGCTTATTCAAGTCCAAATCTTTGACCAAAGACGCTGATGTAAAAAGATTAAAATAAGTAGTCCAAATGATATATTTCCAGTCAGAATCTGGCCTACATTATTAAACGATGGTTAACGAATGAATTGCAGTAATTCCCATATTTTTCACGGTGTCTTTGCACAAATAAAACTTTACCAGCGGCTGCTACGAACGATACAAACCATCGCGTTGACAGGTATAGGTACGCTTAGCTTTTCAGCAACGGCGGCTGACTGTCCATTAATCATTTCCACGCTCGTTTCTTCCTGTACGTTGCCTTCCGGATCAACATCAGTTGAAACTACTGGCTCAGTCATTGGATCGAATGGAGCAAATGGATCGAATGGAAACAGCGGGACGACTACCCCAATAACCACTGCAGGTGGACCAGGTACTGCGGGGTCTAATGCTGTTTCAGTTCCACTTGCCGCTGCTGCACTCAGTGTTTCGAGTGATGTTTCGCCAACCATTAAAGGGGGTAATGGTGGCAGAGGTGGGAACGGCGGAACGTCATCATCCTCTTTTGGTACTGGAGCCAATGGTGGTGCCGGCGGCCTAGGTTTCAACGGTATTTATATTACTAGTGCATTGAGCACGTTAAATATCGCTAGCTCTGTTTCTGGGGGCGCGGGGGGAAGCGGTGGAAACGGTGGAGCTGCTAGCGGCTCTCCAGGTCGAGGGGGAAACGGGGGTACGGGTGGAAATGGTGGTCATGGCCTTTACAACCTGGGGACCATCACAACCCTGACCAACACGGGTTCGATCCAGGGGGGTTCAGGAGGCTCAGGAGGTTTTAGGGGCGTTGGGACGACTCAACCAGGATCTCCTGGCTCGCCCGGGAGTTCGGGTAACGGTATATTTAACAACACCGTCATCACCACGTTCAACAACCTTCAGGGTGCCAGCAGTACCGCTTTAAATTACAGAGGTAATCTGCCCACTAACTACAACATCATTGTTTCGAGTGCGAGCAACTACGGCAAATTATTAGGCGTTTCTGCATCGGGCACTACGAACTTTGGAATTTCGTCTTTATCCACCTCAAGTACGTCGATTCTCAATACATCATTGACTTCAGTATTGGCGGGGATAAGCGGCTCTAGTATCAACGTAGTCGGAGGTACGAACACCACAATTAATAATGTGCCCTCATGGAGCGCAACGTCAAACGGTTATTCTTATACGTTAAGTATGACGGGTGTTGGAACAAACATCTGGAACTTAATGATCACTGCATGCAGTGTGTGTAATGGTGGTTCAACTCCAACTCCCACTCCAACACCAACCCCTTCGGACAGTACTGCTCCCACACCCACAACGTCCGTCTCTTCTACTGTCAGCACGGGTACTTCAACTAGCCTGAGTAGTCTGAGCGCAACATCCAGCCCTGTTCTCGCAGGAGGCGCCTTGTTGCTTACGAAAGGCGAGCGTTCCAGTCAGGCGATATCTGTCCAAACCGAAGGCGGTACCCTAGTCGCACCTACAACTGGAGCGGCCCAGCTCTCTGGTGTGCTGTCTGGTGTGGGTAGAATAATCTTCAGCGGTACGGGAACCACGGTCGTATCGGGCGCAAACACCTATACGGGTGGAACAACCGTGAGTGAAGGAACACTCTCTTTACTAGGTGGGACGCTAGGTTTCGGTGAGGTGTATGTTGCGCCGGGCGCCCAGCTGGTAGGCACAGGCACTATTGCGGGAGCGCTCACCGTTGCAGGTTTGTTCAAGCCTGGTAATTCACCTGGTTATATTGCATCGAGTGCGAGTGTCAATATGAACAATGGTTCGGTCTATCAGCAGGATATTGCGGGGACTTCGCAGGCATCCGAGATGTCACCTGTGGGTGCAACAGGTTATTACTCCTATTTGAATATTACCGGCGGTCAGTTCATCATCAATGCAGGTGCAACACTTACGCCCGCGCTATCGAACCTGTTTAACTCGCTTGAGTCAGGCTATGGCAGTGCACCTTATACTCCGGTCCTCGGCGATCGTTTTCGTATCGTGACAGCGGACGGTGGCATTTCAGGCAAGTTTTCATCTGTTACACAACCTGCCGAGTTGAGCGCAGGCACGCAATTGTTACCGTTCTACAACATGATGGGAAGCAACAGTATCGATTTAGCTGTGATTCCTACTTCGTACAAATATACGATCGCTGCCACCGCTGGCAACAAGAATGCACAGTCGGTTGGAACTGCTCTGGATGCTATGGTTGCTTCTTCGCAAACCGGCACCTCCAGTGGGATGCAGGATCAGTTGTTGTATGCAACCTCTGTCAATAACGCGGCGAGCTTAGCCGCGTATGCGCAAGGCTTAGCCGGTGAGGTTTACTCCGCTGCAGTAGCTGTGATTGCGCAAACAACGCAGCGAGTGCAGCAAGCTGTGTTGACCCGACTGGGGGATACCATGGGCATTGGTTTGCCAAACTCCATGACTTTACCCGCTGGAAATACTGCACTGATGGCCTCTGCTAATGCAGTTCAATCAGGGGGTGTGGCCTCGGCCGCTGTCAGCTCAAATCCGAACGTGAATCCCAGCACGGAAAACAGATCGCTTTTCAACGGCAACGTCTGGGGTGACCTTGCCTATCAAAAGGGAAATCGCAGCAGCGATAGCAATTCCGGTGGCTGGAATAGTAATCTTTATCAGCTCGTGTTTGGTTCGGACTTTTATACTACGCAGAACATAAAAGTAGGCGGTGGTATTGCGCTCTCCAGCACAACACTGAACCCGACCGATGGGTCAGGTACGATCCAGCAGGGTTCTGTCTTTGCCTACGGCAAAATGCCTGTTGATGCATATATTGTGGATGCCATGGCGAGCTTCGGACTGAACTCAAGTGATCTATCGCGTAGTGATGTGACGGGCTTAAGTAATGGTTTTAGAAACAAATCAATCTCTGGCAACGATGCGATGGTGAGCCTGGGTGTCAGTCGCCCAATCGATATGGATGATTTCCGCTTCACTCCTTACGCACGTGTGACGTGGCAGATGGTGACGCAATCAGGTGTAGTCGAGGGTAGCTCCGCCTCAGCCCTGAGCGTCAATAGTTTTACCGGTAATGGCGTGCGCGGTGTGCTGGGCATTGCAGCAGGATCCAGAGCCAACGATCCGATGACAGAAAAATATACTTATCGTGCTTATGTAGGCGTCGGAGCGGACTCTTCAGGGGTATTGAATCCGACGCTGAATGCTTCACTAGCTGGCATAGGTACAAGTATAAATACACCTAATGCTGGTTCGACTTTCTTACAGGTAGGCTTGTACGGAACAGCCAAGGTTTCAGATAATGCTTATGCCTTTGCCGGCTTGTCTGGTGAGGCACGCAGTGGACAGACGCTGGCTGCAGTGAATGTCGGTGTGAGGATTCAATTCTGATTTTTAGCGCTCAATCTTTGAGACTTTGCCTAGCGACGAGTTCAGTGGTTGTTGACCCAGTTTTCTACAACTAGGCCGGCGTAGTTCACAAAGTCTGCTTCGTTGTTGGTGACTAGCGTCACGTCAAGAGCAACGGCATGTGAGGCGATGAGCTTATCGAGCGCATCACGGTTGCGATCTTTGTACGCGGCACGAATCGGTCCGTAGGCTTTGGCCGCCTGAGCTTCAAAGGGCGCCACCAAAATGTCTTCGAGCAAACTGTCGAGCGCCGAGCGGTTGGCTACTTGCGCTGCGGCACTTGTGCAAGCGATGCCGAACTCAAGCTCTGCCAAGGTTACAGCGGATATGACAACGTCACCGACGAAGCAGGCAGCAAAGCGCTCCCTGACCTCGGGTGGCTGATGCTTCATGAGGTAGATGCAGATGTTGGTGTCGAGCATGTACTTTGGGCTCATAACGCCTCACGCTCGCCTTCAATGTTCTCGCCGCGCCCGTGAGCCATGAAGTCAGGGGAAAACTTCGCAAGTTTTCCCAACACATCGCCCATGCGCCGTTGGGCCGGGCGAATGCGTAACTCGTCACCCAGTCGCTCGATTACAAGCTCTACGTCCCAAGAACTGTAGGCCAGTTCTGCAGGAATGCGAACGGCTTGTGAATTGCCGTTCTTGAATAGTTTGGTGTTAGCCATAGCGAGTCTCGTTGGATGTACGTGTACATCTTAACGTAAAATAAACTCAATGTATAGACGTGGATGTACGTGAGACAAAATAGTCATTATTCTATTCAGCTATGGTCAAGCATTTTGCGAAAGTATCGGTTGCCGGCGATGTCCTGCCCGCTGGTTCGTATCCCTCTCGCAAACCAAAAGCAAAAAACCTGAGATTTCAGCACCTCAGGCGGTTTGTGATGTTGTTATTGCTGCCCCGCCAAGTTTGAAAGACAGCCCGCTGATTATCAACGGGTTTTGTTTTTTGTACCTATGCCTACCTGTATAGCTCTTGCGCTAAGTCCCTGTTTTACGGGATTTTTTTCGTCTAATTTTTTAGATGCTGGACCAAACGAACTTGTCCGAATTTTTTGCTACAACAATCCTTTTAACCCCGTATAGATTGCAATGATTGTTGTAACAATTGCGCCTAATGTGGTGATGAGTTCACTGATTTTTTTGGTGATAAGTTGCAAGGATGTAGGCGATAGGCGCTCATTACCTGTGCCAGTAATCCAATAATCAGCATGGTGAGTTGTAGGGGCAGAAGTCAAAGTACTTTTTGTTTTCAGGAAAACAAGCCTTCCTATGAATATGCCTGTCAAATAGCTAAAAGAAATGCTCGCGGCAAATTCAACCATGTCTCGCCACTCGTATATGCTTTGGGGCCAAACAGGGGAATCATCCGCAAGACTCGTGATTGCGCTCATCGCAACGACCGAGATCAGCCCAAGGCTCACAACCCATATTAGCCAAGCAAGGATATTACGTGACTGATCTTTGAATAATAAAACCCCGAAACACATGGGCAGAACGAGCGTAAAGATTCTTAAATATAAAATTTTCGTATCGTAGACAATCGTGATAAAGACATGCGCCAGCAGTAAGAGCATCAGAGGTGCAATAAAAAACTTCAAAAAATCAAAGACGATACTGCGACACTTTGCAAAAGAAGTGAGGACGACTTTCGGGGCATCGGTTGTGGCGATCAAAGAGCCTGACTCCGAGTCTTTGCTTTTGTCCGACAGAGAAGATTGCAACTGATTTTCGAGATGTCGGATCCGAATCTTCAGTTGCTTAGGGAGAAAAACATCTCGTTTGCAATATTTACAGGCGAGAGCCTGACTGTCGATGTCGCTTACACAGTAAGGACACTTCATCATTGATTAACTTTGATGGTTAATTGAGAGTTTGTTTCACGCCCCTCAAGATCCTTGATAGTCAGACGAATGGTATGTGACCCAGGGGGAACCTCAGCCTGGGTAATTTCGATTCCGTTTGGAGTGATTGATGATTTCAGACGGGGAGTGAGATCAACGGGAGGCGATTTCAGATAAATCACTTTAAGAGATGACTGATCAATTTTTACGCCTTCTCGTGCCTCAAGGAGTACCTTTAATTCAAAAGGTGAGTTGACTGATACTTCATTTTTCGGGCTCACCCATTTAACGACCGGACCGCGGACGATGCTTCGCGATGCCGGCTTGGTTTCCATGGGTGGAAGGGCGGCTTCTTTTTCACTAATCAAGGTTTCAGCCCAGCTCGGAA
Organism: Sheuella sp.; assembly: GCA_030650995.1. Classification (GTDB taxonomy): domain Bacteria; phylum Pseudomonadota; class Gammaproteobacteria; order Burkholderiales; family Burkholderiaceae_B; genus Zwartia. The sequence goes on from JAUSCY010000066.1 coordinate 5,907, forward strand.
CAGAAGCCCCCGTTAAAACGGCAAACAAAAACAAATATATCTGAAGTAATTTCATTTTTACGCCTGATTAAGAGGCTGGCGATAACTATATGTTTTTTACGATTTTATTATATAGAATAAGGTTACGGCTTTAGATATGATGTGGCGGTAGTGTAAGGTTGATGCTACATCACACCTCTGGCGGAGTAAATATGAGCGATCGCAGAACGTTTCTTAAGTGTTTAGCGTCCATAGCGCCAGCAATTACCTTTTCTGAACTATTCGCTGCAGAGAAATCATCTGCACACCAGGCGCTTGTGATCGGTAACGGCCTTTATCCTGATATGCCGCTTAGTAATCCGGTCAATGATGCGAAAGCTATATCTACGCTATTGCAGCGTGCTGGCTTTGTGACGGATACGCAAATTAATACCACCCGTAGTTCGATGGTCGCCGCGATGGAGCGTTTCATCAAGTCGATCAAACAATCACAAACAAAAGTCGTCGTTTTCTACTATGCCGGACATGGCGCGCAACTCGATTGGCGTAATTATCTTGTACCGGTTGATGCCACAGTCACAAAACGTTCTGACATGCAGTCTCGTTGCGTCGATTTGAATAACGTTCTTGGTCAAATCAGTGAAATTAAGGACAAAACCTTTATCATCATCCTGGATGCTTGTCGGGATGATCCTTTTGGTAATAGTTATAAATTGGAAAGCAAGGGTCTGTCACAGTTTGATGCCCCAGTCGGTAGCTTGCTTGCCTATTCAACTTCACCAGGCAAAGTGTCTTCTGATGGCAGCGGAGAAAACGGTCTTTACACTGAAAATCTGGTGCGGGAACTCTCTTTACAAAATGTAAAGCTTGAAGACGCCCTCAAACGCGTTCGTCTAAATGTTCGTCTCGCGTCAAACGGGGATCAAATCCCCTGGGAAACAACCTCGCTTGAATCTGATGTTATCTTATTTGCTTCTGCAAATAAAAAGCAAAGCGCTGGTGATCTGGAGCGAACGATACAAGAGGAAATAGCGGACTGGACGAAAATCAAGGACTCTAAAATTGAAGCTGACTGGATTGCTTATTTACGCAAATACCCGAATGGCCGTTTATCTGAAGTCGCTCAGGAGCGTCTGAATCGGGTACTCGCAGAAAAGACAGCACAAAAAAATTCCTTAACAACGATGTCCTCCAGCGGAAGTAGCTCAAAAAATAAAAATGAAGCTGCGCAGACAAAAAGTTCATCGCAAGCGAATAAAGGAGCATCGAAAGGAAACATGGCTGCATTCGCGCCTCCAAGCACGGGTGGTGCCATTCGTCTCGGTCCTGGGCTGGTGGTTCCAACGCTATGGAAACCATCACAAAACCCGTATTCTGCTGGACGCTATCATTTCGCTAGGGTTTTTACAGTCGGGGATCAGGCAAAAAATCAAATGTCCGATGTGCTCTCTGGCGTGAAAGGTGAAGTACGTGTCGCGACGGTCACGCGTGTTGACCCGGACTCGGATATTGTTGAGATCAATAATGGATTGATTTCAATGGATTTAATGGGAAACGCATTGTCTGTCAGGGAAGTAAAGTTCGATACACCCCTGACGTTTACTCCTGTCGAGTATCAAATTGGAAAGAAATGGACTGCGATGAATACCCGCACTGTCAATGGCCATAAATCAATCGTGACTTTTGATCTTCACATCGCTGCGGTAGAAAAGGTTCGAGTTCCTGCAGGGGAGTTTGATGCGTTCAGAATTGAAGCAGACGGATGGAATTTAACAAACGATATCAAGTTAAATGAGACACACTGGCTGGTCCCTGGTCTGAATTCTATGATTAAACGCGAAGTCATTCGGCGTAAACGTAATGGTGTAATTACGCATTCCGAACGCACCGAACTCATGGAGCTTTATCAGCAAAAAACGCTTGTTGATGTGAGTGCTTAACTGTTTGACAGCCGAGAGTATTAGATATGCAGAGTTGTTCTTTTTAGTGTGGTTTTGTTATGAGATTATTGGGGGCAGATTCAATGATCGTTTTTTCGATTAGGTATGACTGAAGGAAAAAGCCAGGGCCTGAGCAAACGTGTCATCTGTGGTGCAACCACCCAGGTCATGTAGTGATCGCGACTGGATCAAACGTCACGGTCGCATGCAATATCGCTGAAACCAATGAACTGTCGGCTTGGCCTGCTATGTACTATGTTTATTCCACTTTCCGGTTATGTTATTTTGGTTATAGCGACAAGGACCATCTAAACGATTCCATTTTCCGCGATTGTGATGGGATTGGCTGTATTCATCACGCACCATATGGCGACGATGGCAGTATATTTTTTTAAAGGTGCGAGTGAAGAGTCATTTATATTGAACGGTTCGGATCCGCACTTGCTGGTACTTGGTGTTGCAGGGGTATCTATCCTCACAACCATTTTGATTTTAATGGTTGTGCTTAGCGAAACCAGTTGACAGCGTTCCTCCAATCGCGCTCTTGAAGAAACTGATGCCTGGTATCGAAAAATGATTGAATCTGCTCCCGACGGGATGGTTGTTGCCAACCTGGAAGGGATCATGACCCTGGTCAATAGCAAACTTGAAAAAATTTTTGGTTATGCGTCGGGTGAGTTGCTAGATCAATCTCTTGAACTTCTGGTGTCATCGGATACACATGCATGGAATGAGACGCTTAAACACTGAGAGTGAATTTACTTCGCATCGTTTGATTCGGATCGAAGCAGAAACCAAAGGCCAAGCGATACTGCTTCATCTTAATTGGCACGACTGTGTGCCGACCGGAATGCCGTCAAAAAGCGGTAATTGATCTGAACTGTGTCATTGGCGGGGGCACCTTTACGCCAGACCGGACATGGAGGCATTACGTTAAGGCAACAGGGCTGTTGAAGTCGGATTTGGCGCAATATGAAAGCCATTGTTTTTGTTAAGGAAATTTTGTGGTTAGTATCCCTCCCGCAGACCAAAACCCCAAAACCTGAGATTTCAGCACCTAAGGAGGTTTGTGATGTTGTCAGTGATCCCCCGCCAAATAGTCAACACAAGTTAAGCACCTTCGGGTGCTTTTTCTTTTGGCTGCGCATTGTGGGTACGAGTGATGATTATGCGTCTGTGCATATGGATGCTTTTATGTTACCATTAACCCTGGCCTTTCATGTACTCGAACTACTGCTCGATGACGGACTCAGCCCGTACGCACAGTGGTTCGACGGGCTGGCACCCGATATTGCCGCTAAGGTTGCTACTGCGAAGTACCGGATGCAGCAAGGAAATCTGTCCAGCGTTGAGTGGTTCCGTGGCATTGGTGAATACAAAATTAATTACGGCGCAGGCTGGCGGATTTATCTGGCAAAGGATGGTGTTGAGATCATTATGCTCTTGGGCGGCGGCTCCAAAAACGGACAGCAACGAGACATTGATCAAGCCGTTGAATTGTGGAAAGAATACAAGCGGGCAAAAGCAAATTTACTCAAAAAAACTAAATCAATTGTGGCGATAAGTAAACGCAAAGGGTAATAAATATGGCACTCACCAGAGACTTTAAAGAAACGGTTTTGGCACGCGTTGAGCGGGATCCTGAGTTTGCCTGTGCCATGCTGAATGAGGCAGTCATGCTTTTTCTGAACGGTGAGCCCGAGACCGCAAAGCTCATCTTGCGCGATCTTGTCAACGCGACAATGGGTTTCGAGGGTTTGGCAATTTCCGTTGAAAAGCCGGCAAAAAGCATTCATCGGATGCTGTCCTCATCAGGCAATCCGACCATGACAAACTTGGCTGCAATTTTTTCCGCTCTCAAATCAACGATGAAAGTAGATATACAAGCTCACTGCGTCAGTGTTGCCTGAGTGGTTAGTATCCCTCTCGCAGACTAAAAGCAAAAAACCTGAGATTTCAGCACCTCAGGCGGTTTGTGAT
>JAUSCY010000069.1 GCA_030650995.1 Sheuella sp.
TCATCAACTGATCTTCCAGTGCGCGTGCTTTACGCCAGGCGTTAGCTGCTTGTGCAAGCGAGGCATCTGAATTGCGATCAATCTGGACGCCAGCATGATAAGCATCCAGTAAGTCGAAGTTCTGAACATCGCCGACAAAGATCCGGCCACCGGGTGTTAGACGCTTAATGGCGCGAGCGAGCACTTGTTCCAGATAATGGGCGCTTGGAAATAGTTGCAGAACGGAGTTAAGAATAATCGTATCGAAAGACTCACCCGGCCATACGTCAATAGCTGAAGCCTCGGCCTGACGCACATCGACCTTATTGACTAGCTCAGGACTTGCTTGAACCCGCGCCTGCAAACGATCAATGATCTCTGAGGAAAAATCACTTGCCGCATAAAAATTGCAATGCGGTGCAATTTGAGTCAGTAATAAGCCAGAGCCACAACCGATTTCCAGAACACGATCAGGTTTTAATGCAAGCACACGAGAAACCGTTTGATCGCGCCACTCACGCATCTCGTGCTCAGCAATAGCCTTTCCTGTGTAGCTGCTATTCCATCCGGCCAGGTTGAAATCCGAGTCAGCTGCAGTTTTGTAAGTGCTGTCCCATAAGGTTTGCCAGTCAGCAACCTGCGCTGACTCCAAAGGACGCTCCATCTGCTCTTTTGCGTGTAATACCGCATAGGCAATAAGCTGAGATTGCGCGGCCTCACCACGAACGACGGCAACGGTTTCGCGCACCAGTGGGTGCTGACCCAGAGCGGACTCAACCTCCCCCAAATCTACACGAAAGCCACGTACCTTGACCTGATGATCCACACGACGCAAAAATTCCAACGTTCCATCAGGTAAAAACCGCGCTAAATCGCCTGTGCGATACAGTTTTTTTCCTGACACGTTTGAGAAAGGGTCACGGATAAAACTGGTCGCAGTCAGCTCAGGGCGATGCAGATAGCCGCTTGCTAATCCAGCCCCGCCATTCAACACCTCCCCTGGACAGTAAGGCGGTACCGGCTTGAGGTTTTTATCAACCAACACTATTTGAGTATTAGACAAGGGCTTGCCGACAGCAGGCAATGCTGACCAGTTCTTGGTCTGCGCCGGCAAACTCAGGCTAGTGATGACATGGGCCTCAGAAGGTCCGTATTGATTTTGGAGTGAGCAATTGGGGAGGCGATCAAAAAAACTGCATAAAGCCGGTGTCGTACGCAATTGCTCGCCTGCCGTGAGCACTTCACGTAAAGTAACTGGCAGATTATTTCTTGATTGCGCGACAAGCGCTAACTGCTGGAGTGCTACAAAGGGCAAAAACAACCTATTGATTTTCTGTTCTGAAATATAGTCGAACAGCAAGACTGAATCGCGCCGCGTCGTCTCGTCCAGCAAAACAAGCGTTCCGCCTGCGCACCACGTCGTGAACATCTCCTGAAAACAAATATCAAAATTCAAGGATGCGAACTGTAATGCTCTGAGCTCCTGGCGCATAGGCGAGGTATGTAACTGCCACGCAATGATGTTGACCAGACAGCGATGTACCATCGCAATACCTTTGGGTATCCCGGTCGAACCAGAGGTATAGATCAGATAGTTGAGCTGATCATGTCCGGTCTTAATGCCAAGATTATGGGTTTGCTCCAGACGAGAATGGACGACTAAATCTTTACTCGGTAGGATCTTGCACTCATCCGGGATGTCTAGTTTTTCACCAAGCTCAGTCTCAATCAATAACAATTTTGCCTGACTATCTCGCAACATGAACTCAAGCCGATCCAAAGGATATGCTGGGTCAAGCGGCAAAAATGCACCACCAGCCTTCCATATGGCTAAAAGTGCTGTGACCGCTAGAACAGACCGTTCAAGACAAAGTCCGACTACGACACCATTTTCAATACCCTGGTTACGCAAATAACGCGCATAGCGATTAGCCGACTCGTTCAACTCCTGATAGGTCAGTGTTTCGCCACGAAACTCAATGGCGACTGCTTCCGGTGTGATGGCAGCCTGTCTTTCAAACCACTCGTGCGCGCAGTCATCAGAGAGATCTATAGCAAGGCCTTCACCATAATGACGTAACTGCAACATATCGGCACTTGTCAGCGGTGTGAAGGCTGTTTGTTCTGGATCACAGACCATTTGCTCAAGCAGCAAACGCAAGCGCTCAGCGACCTGTTGCATCAGCATTTCATCGTGGTGCTCAGCCTGATACTCGATTCGACCAGCAATTACGCCTGAGCTTTCTGTAAATAAAAATAAAGCCCACTCGTATTCGCTGATTTGCGTATCCCACCACTGCGGCTCAAACTGAATACCTGCGGCATGCAATCGTTCACAGGCAGGTTGCAAATCAAACATTGTTTGAATCAATGGCCTGCGTGAATTTCTTAAGACTGCGACCTCTTTGACAATATCTGCAAATGGCGTGTCAGCATGCGCGAGTGCAGATTGAAAAGAGACTCTGAGCCCGATAATGACATCGCGGAAAGTCGAATCGTCCGGAGCTGAAAAACGGATAGGCAATGGCTGCCCAAAATAACCAATCCCCTTGTTGTGGGGATCTCTGACAGGGTCGGGCCAGGCAATCAGTATCGTGTCTTGCGCTGTGTGCGCTTTAAGCAATAAACCATAGGCGCTCATCAAAACATTAGAGAGCGAGCATTGGCAGCTTGTTGCCAAGGTATTGAGCTGCGCCACGAGTTCTTTAGGCAAGACAATGGTACAGGCACTACGATCTGAGCGTTGTGGCGTCAGATCTCTAGGCAGGTTGATGTGTTGTGGCGCCTCATCGAGATAATCTCTCCAAAAAGCAAGTCCTTTTGGATCATGATCCCTTTTTTCCTCTGGAACTGCCATCTCAATGTGTGCGGAAGGACTCCCATCCAGCTCAGCAAGCACCTGTTTTAAAAAACTTTCAGCACTTACGTCCCCATCAGAAATGATGTGATGCATGACCAATAAAAATAAATGTTCTTCAGCAGATATTTGACCTAGGTGCATACGAAAGAGCGGGAGTTTGGACAAATCAAACGCCTGCCGAGCCATCTCAGGAACCTTACCTGCCCAGTCTTGCTCTTTTTCTTCGCGACTGCTACCTTTGAGCGACTCTGACACGAACTTAGCTGGTCCACAGGAATCGCTCACTGCACGGACCGCCTGCTCATCACTTTGCTGCAAGAACTGGCTACGCAATATTTCGTTACGGCCCACAACAACGTCCACGGCGTTGAGCCAAGCCTGGCGATCGAAATTTCCAACAATCCTATAGCCATTACTAAGATTTGCACCACCACGGCCAGGCTCAAGCTTCTCAAGAAACCACATCCTTTGTTCGGGTGGTCGAAGAGCATAAAACATAGTAAATCCTGTACCTAAGTGGCAAGTGTCAGAAATTTTAGAGATGTATCTAAGTTGTCTTTTCTTTCAGGCGATTTAAATGGTTAATCGTTGAAAGCATGTATATGTAAGACAAGATAAATGATCTAAGTTTCTTACGCTTCAAAACCACTTGATATTGCTCAAGAATTGGATTCAGACTTTCCATAAATGGTTTTGTTATGTATACGTACAGATAGATATACATGGCAATGTTAGTCACCGACCATAAAATCTTGAAAATCGTTTGTATATCAGCAGGTTGCGTAACAACGGCACTTTGAAGTACCAAGGGCCACCAGAACAGGGCCCCCACTATCGCGATGTCCATCATTTTGATCTTTCGACCTGTGATGAACGTATTTAATGTCTCCAGATTGGCGGCAAGCCAGACAATTGGGAAGGCACCAATCGTTACAACAGTAAGAAAGAGAAATTTAGCCATCGGCATACTGAGTTTTAACAACTTTTCCATAACCAAATTTCTCGCAAAAATGTAAAATAAATTTAGTATTTAATTGACTCTATTACAGTCCATTCATACTAACAATTGTAGTGCGTTAATACTAACTATTTTTTACATTTACGTGTGTTTTGAAATAAATAAACAGTATTATTTGGGGTGACTTATTTGGCTTGAACAATTGATCGTATTTAAAAAAGGAATTTTGGTATGACATATCGTATTCTTTCACTTGACGGCGGTGGTTCGAGAGCGCTGATTCCAGTCTCCATTTTGCAAAGACTGCTTGATAAGCAACCAAACTTTTTGAATCACGTGAACCTGATTGCCGGTACATCAACTAGCGGCATTACTGCTTTGATTCTGGCCAGTGCTGACACACCGGAACAGGGCCTTGAAATTGCGCGTGATTTGTGGATTCAGGGTAAAAAACTTTTCGCTGAAAGTTCTAAAGTTCCGGCGACTGCTGACTTCGAATTCAATGCAAAAAATGCCATCGACTCAATTAAATCTATAAAGTCGATTGAGTCCATCAAGTCCATCACCTCTGCTCGTGAGCTCTGGAATATGGGCAAGAAAGCACTCACTATGAATAAACTGCGAGGAATGACCGCGCTGACAGGGGCTTGTGCTTATTTCAGTCAGGATGACCTTGAAGCCACGCTGCACGAAATATTTGAAGACAAAACCATTGCAGACTTAAAGCACAAGATACTCATCCCTGCGATTAATTTGGGAACCGAAGAAGACGAACACTGGGCGCCTTCGATTATTCACAACCTCGACAACCGGTTTAATTCGCTAAGCCTGGTTGAAGTCGCACTGCGCGTTGCTGCGATGCCAATATTGTTTCCTAGTCACAGCGAGCACATCGATGCGGCGCTACTGACGAACAATCCTGCGCTCACTGCTGTCGCACAAATTCTCGAAGATAATGCAGCAACGATGGACGAGATGAGGATTCTTTCGATCGGCACGGGTGAAAATCCAATCACCTTGCACGGCTCAGACCCAGATCTGGGTTACGCGGGCTGGATGATGGATCCAAAATTGCCCTTGGCGATGATGCAAGCCATTATTGAAACCAATAGTCAGCTAACTGATTATCAGTGCAAACAAATTTTCACGGGTTTACGATACCACCGCCTCAATCCCAAGCTTGGTCGTCCTTGGCTGATGCATGAACATAAAGCCCAATTCATCATAGAAGCAGCGGACATCGCAGAAGACACCCCTCTGGACTCGACTGCAGACTGGCTCAATCAGGGAGGCTGGAACGATGCACAACCAGCAACGCACGCCAAAAGAAGGCGTTCAGGATCGTGAGCACCGCTGACCAGTCCTCAATAAAGCAACCGAATATTGGTGTCGCGATAGGGGGCGGCGGCCTGAAGGCGATGTCTTCAATCGCCTTGTTCAGGTTCCTGGATCAGCATGGTTTGCGACCCAACATCGTCGCCGGCTGCAGCGCGGGTGCGCTTGTTGCAGCAATGAGAGGGGCGGGTTTTAGTTATACAAAAATGCAAGAAGTTGCATTTGCAATGTCAGACCCGAAAATGTTCGCTCATTACGACACGCGCTCGCTTTTGGGTATTGCAAGCCTGCCCGGGGGAAAGTTCAACAACCGCTCCGGTTTGATGAATCCCAAACGGGTTCTTAATTATTATCACAAGCTATTTGGTGACTTGCGCCTAGAAGATCTCGAGACCAAAATTGTTCTAGTGGCTACAGACATCGAAAAAGGTGAAAAAGTCACGCTGGAATCGGGACTGGTAGCAGATGCCGTTTTTGCATCCGGTGCACTATGGCCCCTTTTCCCACCCATTGAATTTGAGGGCCGACTGCTTATTGATGGCGGTTACTCCAATCCACTACCCCTGCTGGAACTAGTCCAGCAAGACATGAGCGATATCAATATCGCGATGATGTTCGACGAAAAACCTGACCCCAATCCAAATAGTTTTGCCCAATGTCTGAACAATCAAGTCGGCATTATGCTGCGTACCATGACGCGCAATCAGAATGTAATGGCAATCGAGATGCATCACTATGAAACTATTTTGATTCAGTTCGTGATGAGTGCTCCTGTGACGATTAGTCCTGACTCGGTCCCTCTGGTGCTTGACACCGGACGCAAGCTTGTTAGTCAGCATGCACAAGAGATACTGGATTCGGTGAAGAACTTTGGACAAACCGTCATTTGAACTTAGTTGCTAACCAATGATCGCTGAACCTATCAAGCCACGTACTGGTGATGTGAAGTTTTTCAAAAACTACACCATCATCATGCTGTCGGCTTATCTGACAATTCTGTCTGCTCTGAGTTATTTTTTCATTCATCGGCTTGATGATGAGTACAACTTTGAACTTCGCACTATAAAAACGCAAGTTGACCTGCACGGCCAGTCGATTGAGTATTTGCTGCGCTCATCGATTGATCAACTCGAAATGCTTCGAATGGAGGCCGAAATAACGGCCGTCGATGACAATCCTTGCAATCCATTAACCACAACAATCGGCAAGCAAATCCAGCAGACACGCAGCGGGTTTAATCTGGATATGATCGCCGATCCCGATTCGGGAGGGAACTTAATCGGCCTTGGATCCCTGGAAGGACGAGGCAAAGATTTTTATTGTGATTTGCAAACAATACTATCAATGCGAAAAAGTTTACGAAGTCTGGCTTTTACATTGCCTAGCGCGAATAGCGTGAAGTTTATCTCGACACATGATTTCTACTTGGCATCACCCTGGCAGCCCTCAGCAACCCGCCCTTCTGTTGAATCAGTGATGCAATCTCCACTCTGGATTCAGGGCAAACAACACGCCCTTATCGATCGACGTCAACAGTGGTCACCCGTATATTTTGGCGGTGTTGATGCAGGTCTGGTTGCACCTATTTCAGCCTCCGTGTTCGCTAACAAGCGTTTCATCGGTTTACTGTCTGTTGATCTTAGTCTGGATTTTATTAATCGCATTAACAAAAATTTTGGTTACCCTGCCGGATCAACATTTATATATGATTCGCAAGGTACTGTACTGGCTCACCCCACCCTAAATGCCGACACCTTAGAGTTGCTTAAAGCACCCACGTTGTCTGAAGCTATCTCGCCTGAGATTATTCCTTCAGTGGGCATGCTCAAAGAGCTTCCCTTTGAAGTGGTAAATATAATTAAAAATCAGATAATCATCCAGTATCAACTTAATTCAGTACCCTGGGACTTGGTCTACACCATCCCCAAATATGAACTGATCAAAACAGTACTGTTCAGATTCGGCCCAGGTATGCTGGGCATACTAATTGGTTTCGCATTACTGATGATGGCCAGTTATTTCGTTACTACACGACAGTTTGTTAAACCTGCTGCAAAATTAGTGCAGCACGTATCAGCCGAATCCAATTTTGAACCACAGCCTATCCCTGACGTTCCGAAAAGTTGGCGCCCCTGGTTTGAAGCGATCACCCGTGCGTTCCACGAATCATTAAAACTCAACAACCTCGAGCGCGAAATCGCAATTGCCTCGCGATTACAGACCGCGCTCTTGCCCAGGCGCTGGCCTGAAGATGTTCGCTATGAAATATGGGGATCCATGACCCCTGCGAAAGACGTTGGGGGTGATTTTTATGATCATTTTTTACTTAATAGCCAAGAGCGTGCCATAGTCGTTGCTGATGTGAGCGGAAAAGGCGTATCCGCCGGACTATTCAGTATGGTTTCCAAAACGTATTTGCGCTCTCTTGCCATGTACGGCAGCCTTGCGGTAAAGGACATTTTATTCAAAGCCAATAACAGACTCTGCGAAGACAATGATACGTGTATGTTTGTCACCGCCTTTTATGGTCAATACAATCCGGACAACGGCTGTTTAGTGATGGCGAATGCCGGACATCCTCCTCAGTTGCTGATTAGCGCTGAAGGTAAAACCAAGTGGATCACCCCGGAAAAAGCAAGCCCCGCCTTAGGTATCCTGGAAGACGCGACCTATGCCCAGTCAACCTTAACACTTGCTCCTGGTGACCAGTTACTGATTTTTTCTGATGGCGTGAGTGAGTCTATGAGCGCTGTGAATGAAGAACTTGGTTTATCTAAAATCGCCGCTCTGTTTGAAAACAATCCATCCCTATCCGCGCAGGCTAGCGTAGAACGTGCACTTGACGCTATCCACAGACACGCGGAGGGAACCGAACAATCCGACGATATTACATGTGTTGCGCTGCATCGCTTTAAATAAACTACCCTATCAAGAAGTCACTTCCAGTCAAGCGAACCAAAAGAGCACTCAATGCGACTTAAATTAAATCAGCGTGCATCTTCTTTATACGGGCTGCTGTTTGCTGCAGCGTTTTTACTCTTGAGTTCAGCAGTAAACGCAGACACTCTGGATCGTATTTTAAGTAATAAAAAAATAATTATCGGAGTGAGTAAAGATCAAGGTGTCTTGAGTCAGCTAAATTTAAGCACCGGTGTGATCGAAGGTTTCGAACCCGATCTGGCGAAAGACTTGGCAAACAGTCTTGGAGTGAGCCTCGAATTAGTGCCGCTCACAATCTTGCAAAGAGAGAGTGCGATCATAGATAAAAAAGTTGATGTCTTGATTGCATCACTCTCGGATACGAGTGCGCGGCGAAAAGTAATGCAGCCTGTCATCCCTCACTATTACCTGTCCGGCGTGAACGTCCTGACACGCAAAGATGAAAACATAAAAAGCTGGGAAGATCTTCGAGGTCAGCGTGTCTGTTCTGAGTATGGGACTTTTTATAATCGGTTAGTAACAGTTCGTTTTGGAATTGATCTTATTCCTTTGCATGGCCATAAAATTGCGGTTGATGCCTTATCGGATGGTCGATGTGTTGGGATCTTGTATGAGGAAAGCACGATGGGCTGGAGACTGCAAGACACCGATGGGGGGAAACAATTTCACATTCCCCTTGAAAAAATGCAGACCCCAGCCTGGTCGATTTATTTGAATATCAATGAAAAATACGGAAAGCTAGAAAAAATCATTTCAGATACGGTTGTTCGCTGGCACCGTGATGGCGTAATTATGGAGCTAGAAAAGAAATGGAAATTTCCTGCATCGTCGTTTTCAAGTGATATGAATACTATCTGGAACAAAAAAAATAATAACGAATTTTTCTGTAAGACACCGATCAATAATCAAACACCACACGAATGTCTTAAGTAAATGGCTTAATCGCTCGTTAATGCGTCTTCAAGTGTCGCTTTAATTTTCAATATTGATGAAAACACACTCATTTAAATAAGCTGCAAAATATTATCGCGCACACCGCAAATAACAAAATCACAGGGATTTTTATTACTGGTCTTTGCAATTAAAAGAAATACTCTCAGTCCTGCACTCGAAATATATTCAACCTCGGCCAAATCAAGAACTATTAATTGCTCCGTTAGCACGAGTGGTAATAAATGTGTTTCCAGATTCGGGGAGGTCAAACTATCCAACCTGCCTTGCACACTGATCAACGTTACGTGCTTAATTTTCTCGGTCTTAATTTCCATAATGCATTTCCTAAAATGAACGCCTCATATCTAACCATAGGTTAACGGAACTTTGCAAGTTTGTATGATTTACAAAAAAGTAAATACCGACTAAAGTAAAAATTCACTTTGTTAATATGATCAATCCCCAGATGAAACGACCTACGCCCCCAGAAACAGCAGTTCCAAGCGGTCGTTTTTCCAGACTGGCAAGCTTAGGCAAACTCGCTACGGTCGTGGCAGGTGCAATGGTAACTGAGGGGGTTCGACAGCTCTCTACTGGGCAACGTCCTAATGTCAAAAATTTATTATTAACGCCTGCCAATATTCAACGCCTGACCGACCAGCTTTCACAGATGCGCGGCGCGGCAATGAAAGTGGGACAATTGCTATCAATGGACGGTGGAGAGTTGCTGCCTCCTGAGCTCACAAAAATATTATCCAAGTTGAGATCAGACGCCCGTCCAATGCCTAAAAATCAATTGATTAATGCGCTGAACAGGAGCTGGGGACCTGGCTGGGAAAAGAAATTTAAAAGTTTTTCGTACACACCTCTCGCTGCGGCATCCATCGGGCAGGTACATCTGGCCGTTATGCACGATGGGCGTCAATTAGCGATCAAGGTTCAATATCCCGGTGTTCGTCAAAGTATCAGGAGTGACATTGATAATATTGCAGTGATTTTAAAACTTTCTAATTTAATTCCTCGCGGCATTGATATAAATCCTCTTTTAGAGGAAGCCAAGCGTCAGTTGCAAGAAGAAGCAGATTATCTTAAAGAAGGCGCACACATGCTGCGCTATCGTGAATTGCTCGCTGATAGCCCTGAATTTGTTATCCCTGAGTTATATGCCGAATTAACGACGAAAGACGTATTAGCGATGAGCTTCGTTTCAGGCAAACCCCTGGAAAGTCTAAAAACAGCGCCTCAGAAGGAACGCGATCGTGTGATGTCAAAATTATTCGAATTACTTTTTCGTGAGATGTTCGAATTTAATTGCATACAGACCGACCCTAATTTTGCTAATTATTTATACGATGAAGAAAATAAAAAAATTGTGCTACTAGATTTTGGTGCTACACGTATTTTTGATGCGCAGCGGATACAGGCCTATCGTCGTCTAATGACAGCGTGTATGCATGAGGATCCGCTCGCGCTGGAAAATGCAGCGCTCGATATCGGTTATTTTTCAACAAGCATGAAACAAGCCCATAAAAGACTGGTCTTGAAAATACTGATGCAGGCAAGTGAACCCTTGCGTCACCAGGGATCCTATCCATGTGGAGAGATGGGTTTGAGCGTTAGAATGAACGAGAGCACATCACAACTTGGAACCGATCGAACCTTCTCTCATATTGCACCTACAGAAACAGTCTTCTTACATCGAAAAGTCGGTGGTATTTATATGCTTGCGGTTCAGTTGAAAGCACATGTTGATATTGGTAGTTTATTTTTACCCTTTGCAGTTGACCTCAAGACCACAAAAAGTAAAACCTGAATTGATAGCGGATCAGTAATGATTGAACAAAAAAAAATTCTGCTCAATTATCAGTTGCCATCGAGGCTTGAAGCGATCGAAATCTTAGCCGATGAAGTGAAGAATGCACTGGCTGATTATCAGGACTGTGTGTTCCCAGTGAATTTATGTCTGGACGAACTTATCACTAATACAGTCATGTACGGCCTCAAGGGGGCTTGCGACAGAACGATTGAGGTTGAAATCCGGGCGACAGAGCATTATCTTGAGATTCAGATCACTGATGACGCGCCACCATTTGATCCTTTTTTAAATGCACCACATCCCGATCTCACTGCGACAATCGAAGCTCGAAAAATTGGGGGACTGGGAATTTATTTTGTAGAAAAAATGATGAATGAATACCATGCGCATTATGATGGTCAGCACAACGTGACGACCTTGAGAAAATTTCTCAATCAAACAAATCAATGACTTGGCAAGCATCTGCACGCGCCGTATCGATTAATCCATGGATACGTCGACCCACCCTTTTTCCGAATTCATCTATTCGTCTGATCTGCTTCTCTCACGCAGGCGGAAGTGCCACCAACTACCATGCATGGACAAAGGCACTTGCACCAAACATCGAAGTTTGGGCGATTGAATTGCCAGGCCGTGGAAGTCGGTTCGGCGAACCTTTGATTGACGACCTGCAATGTGCGTCCCAATTGATTGCGCAGTCTCTGTTAAACGATGATTTGTTTTGTGGACCCTATGCCTTTTTTGGCCACAGCATGGGCGGCTTGCTCGCGTATGAAGTCGCACAAAAGCTAGGACAAACCTTTAACCTGAAACATTTTTTTGCCTCGGGATGTCAGGCGCCACAAATTCAAACCAATGAACATCCTATGAGCGGGTTAACTGACGCACAATTCCTGGATACTGTTATTAAACGCTATGACGGCATTCCACAGGCGCTCTTACAAGAGCCACAGCTATTAAAAATTCTTTTACCTATTCTGCGGGCAGATGTTCGCATGGTGGAGACTTATGAACATCGCTCAAATGCTCAATTAGACTGCCCAATAACCGTGATGTCTGGCAAGCAAGATCTGCTTGCAACGC
>JAUSCY010000072.1 GCA_030650995.1 Sheuella sp.
TTTCCCAGCTTTCTACTTCGCTGATCGCAAGGGCATGGTTGTATTGCGCAGAAGTAAACATATGCTGATCTGCAAACCCGGCAATATTGCCCTGCGTTTGCAGATGCACCAGCGCCTGGCTCATTGCGTGACCAAACACGCCCCTGGCCAGAGCCGGGTAAATCGCCAGATCAATCCCCGCTGCTTTGAGCTGATCTGCGTGCAAACCACGTACAAGCTCACCTGCATCCATATTTACGACCATTGGCACCTGTACTTTATCTTTCAGATATCTGATCTGATTCAGAATTTCTGGACTGGGCTTAAGTTCCACGAAAACAACATCTGCACCTTCTGCAGCGAAAGCCCGCGTTCGGCGTACCGCTTCATCCAGGCCCATCGCTCCCACACAATCGGTACGTGCAATCAGAACGAAGTCCGGATCACTCCTTGCCGCTGAAGCTGCAGCAATTTTTGCTACGGCCTGATTAAAGTCGAGTACGGTTCGGTCACCTGGCATTTGCGCACAACGTTTTGGAGAAATCTGGTCTTCGATATGTATCGCAGCAACTCCCGCAGCCTCAAACTCTGCAATGGTGCGACGAACACTCACAACGTTTCCATATCCTGTATCGGCATCGCAAATTAATGGAATATTGATACATGACGCCACACGACGCGCATGATCAGCAATCATTGTCAGATCGACCAGCCCCACATCCGGCAGACCTAGCAATGATGCAGAAACGCCATTGCCCGTCATGTAACAGGCACCAAATCCCGCATTTTCAACCAGACGCGCACCATATCCGTCGTAAATACCTGGTGCGCACACAGATTGAGGCTGATTCAGCATTTTTCTGAGTTGCAAGCGTTTATCTTTTGCAGTGAAAGCGGTCATGCGAAATTCCAGTCAGGATATTTTTGTAAGAAAGGGATCAAGCCACCCATTGAAAGGATTGCAAGAATCTCGTGAGGCAATGGAACTGCCGTTTGTTCAAGTTGTCCATTGATCTTTAACGCGCCAATAGAAAAATCAATCTCAAGTGATTGACCGGCCTGAATCCGGGAGGTATCGCACTCGAATAATGGCATTCCGTTATTAATTGCATTACGGAAAAACTGCCTGCCGAAAGATCGGGCTACGATTGCACGTACATTCATCGCCCGCATCACGTGCACAGCCTGTTCGCGCGACGAGTTAATCCCGAAATGATCTCCCGCGACGAGTATCCCACCACCCGCTGCTGCGATATCAGTGGCAATTGCTGGCACAAGGAGTTCAAAAGCGTGGGCGGCAACGTAAGCGATGTCTTTGCCTGGCAAGTACTTATTCGAACAATTGATATCCGTATTGACATCATCACCCAGAATAAATGCGGTCCCAGCAGATATAAGTGTGTTTGATGTGCTCATACCGCTGACCTCCAGGTCCCGCCGATCACCGTTCTGGGATCTGTAATAAAACCTGTCAGAGCCGAGGCGGCTACCGTTGCTGCCGAACCCAGCCAGATATCTGCGTTTTTATTGCTTAATCGGCCCTTGAAATTGCGATTAGCCGTTGAGATAACGGTATCACCGTCACCTGGTACCAGGTGATTGGTAATCCCCACACAGGTTCCGCAGCCTGCTGACTCAAAGGAAGCACCTGCCTCTGTCAGAATTTCAATCAGTCCCTCGCGCAACGCTGCGAGATAAATCTGTCTGGAGGCCGGAGTGACTATCATTCTTACACCCGCGGCCAACTTTTGTCCTTTCAACACTGCAGCGGCTTGACGAATATCATCCAGTCGGCCATTAGTGCAAGTGCCAATCAAGGCGAACTGCACACGTTGTCGATCAATATCTGTCACTGAAACAATATCGTCAATTTCATGCTTGCGTGCAACTTGTGGAGCCAGCGTCGAAGTGTCAATCACGAACCGCTGGGCGTAATGCGCATCCGGATCTGCAAATGTAGGACACGGTGGCTTGGCGCCGTGCGCGGCTAACCACGCGAATGTTTTTGCGTCAGGCTCGAGTATGGCTGCCTTAGCCCCAAGCTCGGCGGCGTGATTGCAAAGCGTCATGCGATCATCGATATCCATTGCGCAAACAGCGCTGCCCGCATACTCAATTGCGTGGTAATTTAGTCCTTCAGCGCCAAACCGGCCAAGCAAGGAGAGGGTAATGTCTTTAGCCCATACACCAGGCTGCAGCTCACCCTGCAATTCAATGCGGACAGTTTCAGGAACGCGGAACCACAGCTTGCTGCTCATCATGACTGCTGACACATCCGTGCCCTCAATGCCTGTCCCCAGAGCATTGAAAGCCCCATAGGTGACTGAATGCGTATCGGTCCCCACCACCAGATCGCCACAGGTCAAATGACCGCCCTCAGGCAAAACCTGATGGCAAATACCATCGCCTATGTCGTAGAGTTTAGTACCACGCTCTTTTGAAAATGCACGCATGGAGCTGTGGATTTCAGC
This sequence comes from Sheuella sp., assembly GCA_030650995.1. GTDB lineage: Bacteria > Pseudomonadota > Gammaproteobacteria > Burkholderiales > Burkholderiaceae_B > Zwartia. The sequence continues at coordinate 2,451 of JAUSCY010000072.1, forward strand.
TGCTTCGAGATTCGGTGGAGGAGAATAATGATCCAGTATCAGCGCTGTATTTTTTGCAAAAGGCAACATCTTGTCGCCTAATTTTCCAATCATTTTTATTGTGTTCGCAGCACGGGTGTCCGTCACCATTGCGAAATCTATATCAGCGACAACGACTTCGCCAGCCTTGACAGAAGTTTTCCCTGCGTGACGTGCGAGTATTTTTTCAGAAATCGTAGAGCCCATCATTTAACCTTAGCTAAGCGTAATCACTTTGTTTGCTATCCGAGACATCGCGCCTACAGATACGACGCTCTTTCTAGCGCTTGATCCCTTTGACTTCTAGAGCTTGATCCCTTTCACGACTTTGCCCCACGTCTCGTACTCCTTAGTCACAAACTCACGCATTGCCTTGGGTGTTGTCGGATCAGGTTCCATACCCGCATTGAGCAGGCGCTCAATTGTCTGGGGATCTTTCAATGCTGTGACAATCGCTTGATTGAGTTTTTCTACAATCGCTATCGGGGTTTTAGCAGGCGCAATAAACCCATACCAGTTAGTAGCCTGATAACCGGGATAACCCTGCTCAGCCACAGTTGGAACATCAGGAAGTGACTTTGCACGCTGTGAACCCGTCACAGCGAGAGCATGCAATTTTCCGGATTGCACCAAAGGTACTGCAGTGGGCGCGCTGGCAAACACAGCCGTGATATTGCCAGCGAGCAAATCGATCATGACCGGCCCACCGCCTTTGTAATTGATATGCTCTGTAGTCATCCCGGCACTATTTTTAAGGAGCTCGCCCGACAGATGACCTGCGCTGCCGATGCCCGCCGAGCCATAAAACAAAGGTTTATTTTTATCCTGTCCGACTTTGACGAATTCGGCCAGAGTTTTGATCGAAGAGTCCGAACGCACCACCAAAACATTACTGAACGCCACACCACCAGAAATCATCTCGAAGTCTTTCAACGGGTCATAGCTCGTCCCATCAGGCATATGTGGATTAACCGTGAGCGAACCTACATTTGCCAGTCCGATCGTATAACCATCTGGTGTGGCGCGCGCAACGGCTTCACAGGCGATGTTGCCACCTGCGCCGGCACGATTTTCAACAACAACAGTCTGACCGAGTAGCTCAGAAACCTTGATTGCAATCGTGCGAGCGGCCGAATCCGTACCGCCGCCCGGAGCAAATCCCACCACCAGTTTGATCGGTTTGGTAGGGAACTTAGGAGACTCAGACTGAGCGCGTAAGTTGTTGGCGCCTAAACCAATCATGAGGGAGAGGAATAAAGTGGAATATCTGATGAATGATTTTGACATCATGAACCTTTTTGTCTGAATATTTTTTTAGTCATCAACCGACGTAAGTCCAGGTTAATGCTTGAGTACAAAACAACTACGCATAATTTTGTGCGGCGCAGCACTTTTCTAGACATGATCATCACGGAGGTCGTTAGTTTTCGAGCCTGCAAGCAGACTTTTTATCGTCGACAAAATCTGTGGTGAATTCCTCAAATCTATTCTATAAACCTGCTCATGCATAGATATTTTGTGGATATAAACTTTGAAACCTGCCGTCTGTAAAGTACTTTGTCTTTCTGTCCTGGGATTGGTATTTCACATGGCGCAAGATCCGCTCAAGACGATCACCTCAAGGCGAACTAACAATGAACCAATCTAAACGTCTGGCAGGAAAAATAGCCATTATCGTTGGCGCAGGCCAAGAACCCGGAGAAACTGTCGGCAATGGCCGCGCAGTTGCTCAAAGATTTGCTCAAGAAGGTGCAACCCTTTTACTGGTTGATATCAATCCAGACCATGCAGCAGCGACGATGGCCGCTATTGCTCCATATGAAACTACAGCGTCAGTTTTGGTTGCAGACATCACTAACGAGTCGGACTGTAAAAAAATCGCGTCAACCTGTATGGATCGCTATGGCAGGATCGATATCCTGCACAATAACGTCGGCCGCTCAGAGGGTGATCGCAAAACGGTGGATCTGGATGTATCGGCATGGGATGCCGCCCATGCCGCAGTCTTTCTCGCCGCAGATGAGTCTAGATACATCACGTGAGTGCTGCTTCCAGTTGATGGCGGCCTGCTCGTTAAACGAGGCTGAGCATCTGGCTGATAATCCGAATAACTTATTTTTTAACTCAAGCTTCAAAAAAAATGATGCGTAGCAAATTATTTGTACCGGGCTCCAGACCAGAGCTCTTTGACAAGGCTTTACTGAGTCAAGCAGACGGCCTGTCTTTTGATCTGGAAGATGCTGTCGCTGACGAAAAGAAAGGCGACGCCCGCAACACCCTGCAGCAATGGATGCAAGCGCCAGCAGTCCTATCCAGTAATAAAACGATTATCGTTCGCGTCAATGCGATGGATACTGCATATTTTGTGCAAGATATTGCGTGCGTTGTGCAGCGTGGTTTGAATATTATCAACCTGCCTAAACCCTCTGGTGTCGATGCTGTCTTACTCGCTGCAGAAGCCATTGAGCAGGCAGAGCGGGCCAATGGCGTCAATCAGGACGGCCGCAATCCTGTCAGACTACTTCTCAATATTGAAACGCCCTCAGCCTTGCGCAATGCTTATCAGTTGGCCAGCGCGCATCCCCGTGTAATGGGTTTGCAACTTGGTCTTGCAGATTTATTTGAGCCAATTGCTATTTCCCGTAAGGAGCCCTTTGCAATTCGCTACGCAATGATGCAAGTTAAAATGGCCGCGGCAGAAGCGGGTGTCGAAGCCTTTGATGGCGCATTCGCAGACATCAAAAACACAGAGGGTTTTATCGCTGAGGCACAGTTCGCAGCGAGCATCGGTTTTTCCGGAAAAAGCTGCATTCACCCTAGCCAGATCAAATTGACGAACGAAGCGTTCAGGCCGAGTGATGCGGCAATTGCCCATGCTTTAAAGGTTGTCGAGGCCGCACGTGAAGCACAGGAAAAAGGCATTGGTGCCTATGTCGTGGATGGAAAAATGATCGATCCGCCTTTTTTCAAAAGTGCTCAGGCTCTGGTCGCAAGCGCACGCAGTCTGGGACTGATCCCATGACCATGTTCACGACACCCATACAACCAGCACCACACGGCGCCAAAGAGCCCTCAAGCTCGAAGCTGCCCCCCAGGACAGGCGCTCAAGGTCCATTGTCAGGCATCCGCGTACTCGATCTGTCGGCCTATATTGCTGGGCCTTATGGCTGTTCACTGCTGGCAGATCAAGGCGCTGAAGTTATCAAGATCGAACCGCCCGCTGGTGACAATCTGCGCAAATATCCAAGCACCCTCGAAGCCGAAAGCCGCGCATTTCTGGGAGTCAATCGCAGCAAGCTCGGCATGATGCTCGATCTAAAATCGCCACAGGATCACGCTAGACTCATGAGCCTCATCAGTACAGCGGATGTACTGGTTCACAACTTCAGGCCAAGTGTCGCTCCTCGCCTAGGCATCAGTCACGAACAGCTTAAAGACATTAATCCACGCCTGATCTATTGTGCTGTGAGTGGTTATGGCGAGACGGGCCCATTAAAAGAAAAAGCGGGCTATGACCAGGTTCTGCAATCGATGACGGGTATGTGTGCATTACAGGGTAAAAAAGAGGGCCCACCTGAAATTCTTTACGGATCAATCGTTGACTACTACGCGAGTGCACTCGTTGCAGCGGGCGTTTCATCCGCATTATTTGAAAGATCCCGCAGCGGCGAAGGTCAGTTTGTCGGGGTTTCGCTACTCACCGCAGCACTCACCCTGCAATCCGCACGTCTGATCTGGGCGCAGAGCGAAGGTCGTGATGTCGGGCGCGATATGCGTTCAGGGGGCATTACCGGATTACACCCTACACGGCAAGGATACTTGTACATATCGGCTAATACTGCGCATTTCTGGAAAGCCTTATGCAAAAAAACGGGTCTCGATGAATGGGTAGATTACGAACGATATGACAGCGTACGCAAGCGTGCGCAGCATCAAAGTGAAATTATTCCCAAATTGCATCACGCTCTCGCCGCACGCAGTGCGCTCGAGTGGGAGGCGCATTTTGGCGAGGAAGTCCCCTGTTCCGCAGCCAGGACGATTGAAGACATGTTTGATCACCCTCAGGTGCTGGCACAAGACATGATTACTGAATTTGAACACCCTGTGGTCGGGCGATATCGTGGTCTGAAACGCACGATTAAATTTGATAGAACCCCTGGACCTGACCCCTTCACGGCCCCGATACTTGGACAACATAACGAAATTGTTCAACAAGAAATTGATCGGATCCAGACAAACGCATCCAAAGACAATCAATCATGAATATTCCAAATACCTCAGGTGTGAGTTCACCGACAATTTCAGTTCCTCCCAATGCCTGTGATTCACACATGCACATTTACGATCCAAAGTTTCCACAAGCCGCGGATGCAGCAGCACTTCAGGCCGCCGCCTCTGTTGATGAATATCGCTTATTGCAAAAAAGACTGGGTACGACGCGCACCGTTGTCGTGACGCCCCGTAACTACTTCACAGACAATCGCGTAACGCTTGACGCCATTGCGCGACTCGGGCCCACTCACACACGCGGCGTTGCTGTACTGCGTGACGATGTCAGCGACACCACTTTGCAAGCGTTACACGATGGGGGGGTACGTGGCATTCGTTTCTCGCTATATACGCCAACAAATGCTGCCGCGACCTTCGAGATGGTGGAACCTCTCGCAGCCAGAATCAAGGATATGGGCTGGCATGTACAGTTACACTGGACTGCAGACCAGATCGCTGCGCACGCCGATATGCTTAAGCGTATCGAGACTACTATCGTATTCGATCACATGGGACGCTTGCCACAACCTGCGGGTGTCTCTCATCCAGGGCACGCAGTCATCAAACGGCTGCTTGATCTAGGAAAAACCTGGGTCAAACTTTCAGGCCCTTATCTGGATACAAAAGTGGGACGTGCGGGCGACTATCTCGATATCGATGCCGTCGCGCAAAGCTGGATCGCTGCCAACTCAGACAGAATGGTCTGGGGGAGCGACTGGCCACACCCCACTGAACATGACAAACCCGATGATGCCGAGCTAATGAATTTACTGGGTCGCTGGACCGATGATGCCTCGGTCATTCAAAAGATCCTGGTCAGCAACCCCGAAAAATTATACGGATTCGACGCGATTTCACTTTAAAGCGCGCAGACGAGCAGCAGACTCCCGAATCATCTTCTCGGTACTCGGCCAATCGATACAACCATCCGTCACAGAACAGCCGTAGGTCATTTTGCTCAAATCAGTCTGGATCGACTGATTGCCTGAAACCAGATTTGACTCGATCATGACACCAACGATCGACTCATTTCCGGCAACGATCTGACTGACGACATCAGACATGACCAGAGGCTGTAACTCTGGCTTTTTGTAGCTATTTGCGTGCGAGCAATCGACAACAATATTGGGGATCAGCTTGGCTTTTTTCATTGCTTCTTCGGCAAGTGAGACTGAAACAGTGTCGTAATTAGGTCTGCCATCGCCTCCCCGAAGTACCAGGTGACCGTAAGGGTTCCCGGTGGTGTGCACGATAGATACCTGGCCATCCCCATTAATTCCGAGGAAACGATGGGGCCGAGCAGCTGACAGAATGGCATTAATCGCGATCGAGACATCGCCATTGGTACCATTCTTAAAACCGACAGGCGTAGATAAGCCCGAGGACATCTCACGATGTGTCTGGGATTCGGTTGTACGCGCACCAATCGCACTCCAGGAGATCAGATCACCCAAATACTGGGGAGATATCGGATCGAGCGCCTCTGTTCCGGCAGGTAGCCCTATTTCGTTGACCTCGAGCAAAAATTTGCGAGCGAGCGTCATCCCCTCATCAATCCGGAAAGAGTCATCCATGTGCGGATCATTGATATAGCCTTTCCAGCCGACGGTTGTACGGGGTTTTTCAAAATACACGCGCATCACTAGCATCAGAACGTCAGACACTTCATCAGCCAGCACTTTGAGCCGACGCGCATAATCAAGTCCTGCAACCGGATCATGTATCGAACAGGGGCCAACTACGACAAAACGGCGTTTATCCTCTCTAGTGAGGATTTTGATCAGATCCGCGCGACCCTGCTCCACGGTTATTGCAGCAGCCTTGGTTAAAGGCATTTGAGCCTGAATTTCATCAGGCGTGGGCATGGAATGAAAGGCAGCGATGTGCAAATTATCAATCGATGGGTGCGCAGCAGAATTTGTCATGATCAAGTTCAATATCAAAGAGGCTTAAAAGTGAATTTCTCTATATTCTAGGCTGTATGCGAAAACTCTTCCTAAAGCCATATCTGAGTGGCGTGCCGGTCAGTCTCACAAGCGCCATCTAATACACTTACACAATGACTACAGACAGAAGGATTGCTCATCTCGATATGGATGCATTTTTTGCATCGGTCGAGCTATTGAGCTATCCGGAGTTAAAAGGCAAAGCAGTTGTGGTGGGAGGCAGAAATGCCAGTGTCACAAAATCTGAGGCAGATGGGCGCCATCAGTTTCAAACACTGAAACAATACGCTGGAAGAGGTGTCGTGACGACCTCTACCTATGAGGCACGTGCTCTGGGTGTCTTTTCCGGAATGGGGCTGATGAAGTCCGCTGCGCTCGCACCCGAGGCGATCCTGTTACCTGCAAATTTTGAAGCCTACAGACATTATTCACGTTTATTCAAAGCCGCTGTGGCGGCGATAGCGCCTCTGGTCGAAGATCGCGGCATTGACGAAATCTATATCGATCTGACCGAGATTGATGAACCAACAGAGCCATTGGCAAGGCGCATTAAAAATGCGGTATTTGAAGAAACGGGCCTGAGCTGCTCAATTGGCATCACCCCCAATAAGCTACTTTCTAAAATCTGTTCTGATCTGGAAAAGCCCAATGGATTGACGATTTTGTCTTCCAGCCAGATTCCCGAGCGTATCTGGCCACTCCCCGCTAAAAAAATCAACGGGATTGGCCCGAAAGCTAATGAAAAACTTGCCTCGCTGGACATTCATACGATTGCTGAGCTTGCTGCGGCCCCCGTACCAATGCTTGTCAGTCATTTCGGCCGCAGCACGGGGCTCTGGCTCAATCAAGTTGCCCAAGGCATTGATGACAGGCCTGTCGTCACCTCTTCAGAACCAAAATCAATCAGCAGGGAAACGACCTTTGAGCGTGACTTGCATGTCAAACATGACAAGGCGCGTCTAAGCGAAGTTTTTACCAGTTTATGCATGCGCCTGGCTGATGACCTGCGGCGAAAAGGATATGCCACGCGGACCATTGGTATCAAGCTCAAGTTCGCTGACTTTCAAGTGGTCACGCGTGACCTGACCTTGCCCGCGGACATCAGCGACGGTTCCGCAATCAGAAAAGCGGCAAGTGAATGCCTTAGGCGCGTCCCACTATTACAACGAATTCGTTTGCTAGGGGTGCGGGCCGCAAGCTTATCACCGCTGAACACCCAGGCTGCGGAAGTAGCCTATGAACAGGCTGATTTGCCGTTCGAATGAGATTTTGTGCGGGGCTGAAGTAATACGAACATAAAAAATGATAATTTCTGTATAAAAAAGAAGGCTTACAACCAAAACGTTATAAGCAAAGAAAAAATGATTCTTTGACCACCTCTCACTGAAAGCCTAGCCTTAAGGGTTCAAGAATCCTGCCAGGTCCTTCATGTATCAACCAAACACCTTCGACACCGCGCGCTTGAAAGAACGTGCGACCCAGCTAGCCGGCCAGATCAAGCGTAATCAGGAGGGGCTGCTCAGTGACGACAACCTGAAACCTCTGCGCTTGCAAAATGGTTTATATATACAGCGTCATGCGCCAATGCTGCGTATTGCAATCGCCTATGGAATGCTCAATAGCCAGCAGTTGCGGGCCTTGGGTGAAGTTGCCAGAAAGTATGACCGTGGTTACGGACACCTGACGACACGTCAGAACATGCAGTTGAACTGGATTTCACTGGATGACACGCCCAAGGCGCTGGCAGATCTGGCAGAGGTCGGTTTACATGGCATTCAGTCCAGCGGTAATTGCCTGAGAAACATTACCAGCGACGCGCTGGCGGGCATTGCCCCCGAAGAAATTCTGGATCCTCGTCCCTACGCCGAGTTGTTGCGCCAATGGAGCACCTTTCATCCAGAGCTCTGTTTTCTGCCCAGGAAATTTAAAGTCGCGCTAACAGGAACGCCGGAAGATCGCGCACTGGTCCAGGTTCACGACTTAGCCTTCGAAGTTGTCGAGGCGCACCCTGAGGCCATTTTCCGTGTGAGAGTGGGTGGTGGGCTCGGTCGCACCCCTATTCTGGGCCCGGTTCTCAAACAGCGCTTAGGCTGGCAAGATTTACTGACCTATACGCACGCGGTCATGCGTGTCTATAACGAACTGGGGCGTCGAGACAACATGACCAAGGCGCGTATCAAAATTCTTGTGCGTACTGTTGGTATTGAAGCCTTCAGTGAAATGGTCGAAGACGAATGGTCTCGCCTGCGCGATGGCGTTCATAAGCTGACTCACGCGGAACTGAATCGCGTTAAACAAGCTTTTGTTGAACCTGATTGGGCACGTGGGCAAACTCTGCCAAGCTTGCATGAACAGTTCGAGGATGAGGAGCGCAAGCGATTTAACCACTGGCTCAAACGTAATCGTCTGGCGCACCGTCAGCCAGGCTATGCAGCAGTCTTGATACCTTTGAAAGATACCAGACGCGCCCCAGGTGATGCGACGAGTGACGAAATGGATGCGATCGCCTCTATCGCAGAGAATTTCAGCCAAGGCTATATACGGGTCAGCCACACTCAGGACTTTATATTGCCAGCGGTAAGAGAGAATGAACTACCTGCTTTGTACAAAGCATTACAAGAAATTAATCTGCACCATGCAGTCGGCGGACTGATCGGTGCAATGGTTGCATGCCCCGGAGGTGATTTCTGTGCCCTGGCCAATGCGCGCTCCCTTCCAGTCGCAGAAGATATTGCCAGCCGCTATACATCACTGGATGCACAGGAGAATATCGGCCCGCTCGATTTGCGTATCTCGGGATGCATGAATAGTTGTGGTCATCATCACGTGGGCCATATCGGTATTCTGGGGGTTGATAAAGATGGTGCTGCCTTTTATCAGTTATTACTAGGTGGCCACTCAGGTCAAGGCGCACCTGCTGCGCTCGGTACGATTATTGGTCGGGCGTTTGCCGAAGACGAGATTGCGGATGCCGTAGAAGAAGTGATAGATACATACCTCGAGCATCGCCTGGCAGGTGAAACCTTTCGCGAGGCGGTGAGCCGACTTGGAAAGAATGTCTTTGCATCTGCTGCAGAGGTTGTACGCAAACCGGTGACACGTTCTGATGAGGATACCCAGGACAGCACACTCGGAGTCTCAGCATGAAAGTCTGGCTGGTGGGAGCGGGGCCAGGCGATCCCGAGTTGATGACACGCAAGGCTTGGCGAATTTTGAGTCAGGCCGATGTGGTCATGCATGATGCCCTGATGGATGTAGAGGGTATGAAGCAAGCAGCCCCCGATGCGAACTGGGTAGAGGTTGGTAAACGAAATGGTCAAGCCTCTGTTGAACAAACCTTTATTTGTCGCACGCTCATTGGCTTTGCCAAGCGTGGCTTGAAAGTGGTTCGCCTGAAAGGTGGAGACCCCACCATATTTGGGCGCGTCACTGAAGAAATTGAAATTTGCCGTGCGAACGGCATCGAATTCGAAATCATTCCAGGTGTAACTGCGGCCTGTGCTGCGGCTGCGGATCTTCAGGTCAGCCTGACATTGCGTGGCATTTCCAGAAGTGTTGTATTTGCAACGCCCCGGATTGGTCGTCGTGAGTCATCTCAAAATCACGAGTGGCTGGCAGCGACCATGGCATCGCAGACAGCAGTGCTCTACATGGCCGGGGCTCAGGCTGCTGAGATTTGTCAGATACTTATTGACGCTGGTAAACCTGCTGACACACCCATTTGTGTTGTTGAGTCAGCGAGTCGCGCAGGCCTTCGGTTGAAGTCGACACTGACGGAACTTGCACGTGATGGTCTGGTTCGCCTGACAGGTCCGGTGAGCTTACTGATTGGACAAGCCCTCTCACTCGCACTGGTTGAGCACGCTACATCACTGCCTTCTGACACGGACCTCTTCGGAGATGACAACGTGTTTGACACCGCTAATGCTTGCGATCTCGCATTTGGCTGAGTCAAAAATTAGAAATTAAGGATTAAAAATGAATGCTCCAATTCCACACGAATCATTAATGAATGATTCCATTTTTATTTTTGACTTGTCAGGAAAACGCGTTTCTGATGCAACGCTGCCTACGCAAATTATTGAGCCGGCGAAATTGATCTCGGACAATAATGGTCAATCTATCACTCAAAAAATCGAAGACATCAAAACGGCTGCAACCGCTCAGGATGTCATTGGTATCAAATTCGATAAGTTTGCAGATGGCCGCTCATATTCAATAGCCGCACGCCTCAGAGAGGCTGGCTATAGCGGTGCATTACATGCATTAGGGGATATCAATCAAGAGCTGGTGTTTATGTTGCGTCGCGTTGGATTTACGCACTTTCACTTGCCGAACCCTGGCACAACCGATCTGGCACCGCATATTCTGGAACCCTTTGCGGGCTACTACCAGGCAGCCCAAGACGGGTCACACGCGCCTTGGCAAAAACATATCTGAGCGGTCACGGGTGACCCCATGACAGATGTCGGGTGTCGAGTGACAGGTGTCGGGTAAACAAATTATTCAGCGTTGCGCAATGGAGATGATAGTTGTGTCTTGCGCCGCTGCAGCCGTATCAGCAATCAAGGTAACGGCATAGATCATGCAGCCGATCACCAGAGCGCGATAAAACTGCTGGACATATTTTTTGGTTTGCATGATGAGCCCTCTATTTGTGTGGACCGCACGCATTTTCTATTAAATTAAAAATGCGGCGCCATAAATAGAATCGTATCGGCATCCAACAAGAAACTGAACTACCTATTTCTTATTACCTTATATACAAAAGCTAGGTTAATTTGTGGCGATTGCTTCAAGCTCAGATTTCATTTGAAGTTTGACAGCATGAACATGCTCTTTCATCAGCTGTTCTGCGCGCGCGCCATCTCGCAGCACAATCGCATCCAGTAGCCGATAGTGATCATCGTGACTGCGTCGCACCCATGCAAAATCATGCCAGAGGACGTTGCGTTCGGAAGAGATAGGTGTATTTCTGCACCGCATCAACATGTCGCTTAGGATCTGATCATCTGCTGCGGTAAGGATTGTCTCGTGAATCTGTACATTGATCTCACCGAACGGCTCTCGATCCTCGAGCTTTAAAACACCTTGCGCCATGATGGCGTCACCACGGACCAGTGCATCCCGAAAAATGGATTGCTCTGCCTCAGACATACCTTTGTCTGCAGCAAGTCTTGCAGCAAGCCCCTCAAGTACGCCCCTCAAATCAAAAATTGCGATCAACCTGTCCGTATTCAGGCTGCGCACGCAGTAACCGCGATTAGGCTGATACTCCAGCAGCCCCTCCGAGGCCAGACTATGGAGCGCGGCCCGAATTGGCGTGCGTGAGACACCGAGTCTCTCGGAGAGCTTCACTTCCTGAAGCTTTTCGCCTGGGGCGAGTCGACCTGACATGATTTCGCTTCGAACAGAATCAGTTACAGATTGCGCCAGCGTCACAACATCAGATATTTTTTTAACAGCCATGAGTCATTTTTAGGACGTCTATCCGTCGATTTGAGTAATAAAGTCCATCACCACTCAAATATTGTATACAAAAGACCAATTTAATCTAATTAATTTGCGTTATTACTCTCCAATTTCAATAAATTGGATACATTTTTATTGACAAGGCAAAAGCCTGATCCTTACACTCAGTTGAAATCCAGTTTTCATTATTGATCGAGTACATCGCTCCTTTTAAGGTTTCCACCATGGCCATTGATCAGAAAAACACCTCCGAACACGATGTTGATAATGCGATTGAACGCATCTCTGATGACCACTCTGCGCACTACGAACCATTTGGTTGGCATCATTGGCCACAATCCCCATGGTTTTCTTATCAGTTCCGCCGGGGACTCGGTGAAACGCAAGAAGGTGGTGGAGCAGTCAGCGAAGTATTTCAGGCAGCCTCCAGGATTGATCCGACGAGCGAGGAAAGCTGGCATACAGAATGGATGCGTATAGCAGACCGTAACTTTGAGCGTGCAAAAAAAGAAGAACTTGCCGGACACATTCGCACTGCCATGAATTGCTTTATGCGTGCCGCTGATTACTACCGTCAAGCCGAGTTTTTCCTGCTTCCCGATGATCCGCGCCGCTTACCTACTTTCACAAGAATGGAGGAGTCTAGCCACGGTTTTCTTCGCCACCTGAGTCCGTCTGGCGAAGTCATTAATATCCCTTATGAAAATGGCGCCACACTACCCGCCTATTTTGTGCGGGCGCCCTTCCCGATCGCCAAGCAACCAGTATTGATTTGCATGGGTGGATTAGATTCCATCAAAGATGAAATGTGGTTCATGCAGGCTCACGGATGCCTGCAGCGGGGCATCTCCGTTCTTATGATTGATGGGCCCGGACAAGGTGGCGCTCTTCGCCGTCAGGGACTGGTCAATCGACCCGATACTGAAGTGCCAATTGGCTACTGTATCGACTATCTTGAAACCCGCGCTGATGTGGACACTTCAAAAATCGCTGTCTGTGGTTCGAGTCTGGGTGGCTATTACGCAGCGCGCGCCGGTTGCTATGAGCCACGACTGGCAGCCTGCATTTCACACGGAGCAGTGTTTGCCATTACAGATATGTGGGGAAATGCATCCGAAGATCATGGCTTGTCTACACATATCAAGTGGGTATTTGGTTGCGATAGTATGAAATCCTCAATGGAAAAAGCTAAAGCCTTCACGCTGGATGGGCATCTGGAAAATATGAAATGCCCTTACCTCGTCATGCATGGTGGGCACGATGTACTGACCGTTTCTCAGGCACGCAAAGTCTATGACTATGGAATTTCCAAAGGTGTCGATTGCACGCTCCGGCTGCTCGAAGCAGAGGAGACAGGCGCGGAACATTGTCAGCATGACAATCCGACAATCGGCCAGGAGATTCTTTCCGATTGGCTAGCGGACCAGTTTGGTATTGATCAGGCAAAACTACTCAAACTTTCCAATCACCCACTTATTTAAATCATCTGCTTAATTAAATATTCGACTCTGGTTAGGATTAAAGATGAATTTTGGTGTTGATAACGTCCGGGCCGCGATTGTAGCGATCGATCTGCATCGCGGTCATTTAGACATGAGCGTCGCGACCATGCCTGCCACGCAAGAAATTGCTGATCAGGTGGTTGCTGCTAATCGTAAATTGTTCGACTGGGCACGAACCCAGTCCCTCCCTGTTATACATTTAGTCACTCAATACAGAGACGCGGAAGAAATCCGTCTCAACGCATTCTGGCGCACGCGCGCTGAAGATCCCAACAATCCGCGTAAAAATGTTCTGAAGCACAACATCATCGGTATGCCGGGCGGAGAAATCATGCCTGGTCTGCTCGACCAGAAACGTGACTGGATCGTTGACACCAAAAAACGCTACAACTGTTTTGTTGCAACAGATCTGGAACTGTTACTCAAATCACATGGGATCAACACGCTCATTATCACGGGCGTCAACACCAACAGCTGCATTCTTTCAACAGTCACTGCAGCCTGCTCAATGGATTATGCAGTGATTGTGCCAAGCGACTGTGTGAATACGATGGATCAGCCGGCACTGCACGATGCTGCATTACTTTGCATCCGTACCGCGTTCGGATTTGTCATGACCTCAGACCAAGTCATGAAACTGCCAGAACTACAGGGGAAAACCCTTTAGTCAGGCATGATTATTGCTTTTGCATTTATGATCTTTTTTTAATCGCTATGTTTTTCGAGTCAGCCGATGCTATCGGGCTCATTCAGAATCAGTAAACAGGAGTTCTAAGCATGTCCCAAACACCAGGCGAACGCGCCACCTATTCAGCGATTGTTGACCGGCCAGCACTCAAACTGCCCGACAATAACAAAATCATTGTATGGACCATTGTTAACCTCGAGGTTTGGGATATTCATCGTCCGATGGCACGACAGGTATTGCCAGCGCCAACCGGAGTTGCCTTGCAGCCCGACGTTCCTAACTGGGCCTGGCACGAATACGGAATGCGTGTTGGCTTCTGGCGGTTTAAAAAACTGTACGATTCCCTGGGCATCAAGCCAACACTATCCATTAACGCCCGTGTCACAGTTGACTATCCCCGCGTCGCACAAGCATGTCTGGATGCTGGCTGGGAATTCATGGGTCACGCTTACGAGCAAATGCCGATCCATAAGGTCGAAGACCAGAAAGGCATGATTGAAAAGTCACTCGATACGCTTGAAAAATTTACCGGCAAACGCCCTGTTGGCTGGCTCGGACCTGGATTGACACAGACATTTGAAACACCTGACTTACTGAAAGCCGCAGGCATCCAGTATATCGGTGACTTTCCTTATGATGATGAGCCAACCGAGATCCAGACTGCCAGCGGTCCTCTCGTGACCCTGCCTTACAGTGTTGAAAATAACGACATCCCGATGATGATTGTTCAACATCACGAAGCGGCTTACTGGACTCAAAAATGTATCGACACATTTGATCGCTATTACCTCGAAGCGCAAGAACGTCCGAAAATCATGGCGATCGCCTTGCACCCGTACATCAGCGGCCAGCCCTTCCGGATCAAGTATCTCGAAAAAGTTTACGAACACATCAACAAACACAGTGGTGTGCTCCACTGGAATGGTGAACAGATTCTGGATTGGTACAAAAAACAACCTAAAGGTTAACGGTCGATGTCTTTTACGCTATTTCAAATCTTCAACGGACTGACGTTCGCTGCCCTGCTATTTTTGGTGGCGAGCGGCTTTACCTTGATTTTTGGGTTGATGCGTATCGTCAACCTCGCACACGGTGCGATGTATCTCATGGGTGGCTATGTCGCCTACGCCGTCGCGACGCAGTCGGGCAGCTTCATCCTAGGAGTAGTAGCCGGGGCAGTCGCGACAGCGCTGATGGGACTACTTGAACAGTCCTTATTACGCTTTGCAAAAGGCGTTGAACTCCGTCAAGTGTTGATGACCCTTGGACTGGCTTTGATTATTAATGATGCGGCACTGGTCATATTTGGTGGCGACACATTCAGCATGCCAACGCCGGATATTCTCAAAGGCCCGCTTGAATTTTTCGGTATGACGTATCCAAGATACCGTCTGTTTGTTTTGCTGGTCGGTGTCATTATTTTCATTCTGCTATGGTTGTTGATGAACCGCACCAGACTGGGCTCGCTTATTCGCGCGGGTGTGGATGATTCAGAAACAGTCGAAGCAATGGGTGTCAATATTCGCAAAGTGTTCATCATCACATTCATGCTGGGTATGGCGCTTGCTGGTATCGCGGGGGCATTAGGCGGAGCCTTCCTGTCACTGTATCCGAGTGCAGACTCTGAAATTCTTGTCTACAGCCTGGCGGTAGTAATCATTGGCGGGCGTGGCAGTCTGGCTGGTGCTGCCGTAGGCAGCCTGGCTGTCGCATTGTTATCCACTTTCGGACAAGTCTGGTTTCCAGAATTATCGTATTTCGTGATTTTCGGACCGATGGCACTGCTGCTTGCCTTCCGACCAACCGGCCTGTTTGGCCGCGCGAATTAATAAAAGGCACACTTCATGATTTTGGCCTCTAAAACCACCTGGTCCGTCATCGTTATTGCAGCGCTTGCAGGATTGCCTGCAACACTGACCGGCTATCAGACGAGCTTAGCCACACTGATTCTGATCTATGCCCTGCTCGCGATGTCCATCGACATCATGGCCGGATATGCTGGTCGCACCCCGTTGTGCCATGGCGCGATATTCGGTGTTGCCACCTACGTTGTGATGTATTACGTCACAACAACGGGTGGTAATCCGTGGCTCGGGATGTTGTACGGGATCGGTATGGCTGCGGCCGTCTCATTGATCTTTGCATTGCTGGCAGTCAGAACTTCAGGTGTTTACTTTTTATTGCTGACGCTTGCACTCGGTATGGTGATTTGGGGGGTCTGTCAGCGGTGGACCTCAGTGACGGGCGGAGAAAATGGTTTGAGAGGTACTGTTCGCCCAGACTGGTTGCTCGACCCGAATCGTTTCTATTATTTCGTACTGATCATCGGACTCATCGCTACCTTCATCATGTGGCGTTTTGTCAGCTCGCCTTTTGGATTGTCATTAAAAGGCATCAGGGAAAGTGAGTCGCGTATGAAAAGTCTGGGTTATCACAGCACGCGTCACCTGATTATCGGCTTTGTTTTTTCGGGAGTGATGGCGGGTGTCTCAGGTGTCCTGTATGCCTTATTCAATAGTTTTGTCAGCCCCTCTTCTGTTGCACTTGCCCAATCCGTCAAGGGATTATTGATGGCAATTATTGGTGGGGTAGGCACTTTGTTTGGCGGCATAGTTGGTGCTGCTGCGATCATTATTCTTGAAAATGTCGTCAGCTCTTTTACTGAGCGCTGGTCGATGGTGCTAGGTCTGTTGTTTGTATTCACCATGATTTTTGCCCCAGAGGGCATTGTTGGAAAACTTCGCACAATCAAGTGGTTCAAAAAGTCTGTTTAACCGAGTTCAGAAGTTCCTTGTACTTACCACTTTTCGCTAAAACTCTCAGGAGAGCATGATGGATCGTCGTACCTTTTTAGCATCAAGCGCTGCACTCACAGGTCTTGCTGTGCAGGGCTCGTTCAACCAAGTGCTGGCCCAGTCAACGGGTCCGATCAAAATCGGTTTGCTCACCCCGCTGACCGGCGTAGTCGCCTCCGGCGGTAAAGAAATCGTTGAAGGCTTCAACCTTTACTGGAATCAGGTAGGCAAAAAGGCGGGGGGACGTGAAATACAGATTTTTGTCGAGGATGATGGCTCAAACCCCGATATCGCGCTGCAGAAAGCACGTAAATTGACGGAACAAACCAAGGTCGACTTTCTGGTTGGTGATTTGCTGGCGAACACAGGGCTGGCTGTAGCTGAGTATGCCAAGACAGCTGGCATTCCTTACTTCATTCCCGTGATTGCTGCTGATGATCTGACTCAACGCAAGCGTATTCCCAACGTCATACGCGTCGCAGGCTATACAGCCAGCCAGATGCCACGTCCCCTGGCTGATTATGCTTACAAAAAACTTGGTTTCAGAAAGATCGTCACGATCTCTCAGGACTACACCTTTGGTCATGAGCAGTGCGGTGGATTTGCGCAAATGTTCACTGAACTCGGTGGCCAAATCGTCGCGCAATACTGGAATCCTCTGAATACCCAGGACTTCAGTCCCTACCTGGCGCAGATTCAGTCGGCAAAACCAGATGCAGTATTTGCGATGGAAACCGGTGCGGACGCCACGCGATTTATTACACAGTGGTCAAACTTCGGTCTGAAAGGCAAGATCCCCCTTCTGGGCGCACAAAACTTCACTGATCAATCAGTGATTCGCACCATGGGCTCAGAAGGCGAAGGCATTATTAGTTCTGCGCATTTTGCCGAGGGCTACGACTCACCTGCGACCAAGAAGTTTGTCGAAGAATATCAGGCTGCCTATAAATATTTACCTTCCATTTATGGTTTTGCCCATTACTCAGCTGCTCTGTGGATCGCGCAAGCCATTAATGCCGTCAATGGCAATGTTGAGAATCGTCCAGCTTTCCTTGAAGCGATCCGAAAAGTAGCCTTGACGGAGTCACCTTTAGGTCGTCCTGTGAAACTCGATGCCTATGGCAACCCAATATACGACGTCTTTATTCGTAATACCGTCAAGCGTCCTGATGGCAAGCTTTGGAATGTTCCAATCGAGACATACCCAGAAGTCACGCAATTCTGGAAATATGACCCTGAGACTTACATGAAGCAGCCATCGTATTCACGGACCTTCCAAGGTATCAAAGGCTCGTAATTTTTATCAACGCACTCAATATAGGCTACAAAGCTGCAGCGACTAGTCGCTGCAGCCTAGTCTGATAGATGAACCAACCACTTCTTGAACTCAAGAGCGTCGGCATCCATTTCGGTGCTCTCAAAGCCGTCGATCAAGCGACACTGCATCTCGCCGCAGGCGAGCGCGTGGCCATTCTGGGACCAAACGGTGCGGGAAAAACGACGTTATTCAATGCCATTACCGGAATGACACCCGCCACATGCGGACAAGTCATTCTGGATGGGCGTGACATCACCAAATTCTCTCCCGAAGCACGCGCGCAACTCGGTATCGCAAGAACGTTCCAAATTACAAACTTGTTTTTTGGACTTTCGGTAGAAGATAACTTGTTACTTGCCACGCGTGGACTCGGCAGTACTAAATTTTCAATGTGGAGAACGGACCGGGCTAAGGGTATTGAAAAGGAAATCGTTGACTCAGCTCTTGATAAATGTCAGCTTCAGAACAAACGTAAGCTTTTAGTTAAAGAAATTTCCTACGGCGAGCAACGCCAGTTGGAATTGGCAATGTCGCTGACTAGTTCTCCCAGAGTATTGCTACTGGACGAACCCGCGGCGGGTCTGTCGCCTGCTGAGCGAATCATCATGGCGGATGTGATCAGAAGCTTACCAAAGAGCCTTTCACTGATTCTCATCGAGCATGATATTGATCTCGCGCTTGGCTTAGTCGATCGTGTGATCTGTATGTATCAGGGCACAGTCCTGGTCGAAGGCAAACCCGACGAAATCCGGAACAATCCTCAAGTTCAGGAAATTTATCTAGGAAAACCTCGCCATGCTTAAGGTTACAGACATCTGCTCCTCCTATGGCGAGGCAAAAGTACTTGATCAAGTATCCATACATGTTGCCGAAGGAGAAATTGTTGCTCTGCTGGGTAGAAACGGCATGGGCAAGACTTCGTTGGTACGCTCCATCATGGGTCTGGGCTCACCACGCGTCACCTCCGGAAGTGTCAAATTAGATGATGAGGAGCTTTCTGGTTTGCGCTCCTTTCAAATCGCGAACAAAGGTATTGGTTATGTTCCACAGGGGCGGCGACTATTTCAGTCACTCACTGTACTTGAGCACTTACAAATGCTTGCGCGCAAAGATGCAGCCGCCTGGACGGTACGCAGGGTATTCGATGCATTCCCGCGTCTGGAAGAACGTAAAAATCATCGTGGCAACCAGCTCTCAGGAGGCGAGCGGCAAATGCTCGCGATTGGACGTGCTCTGATGACGGAGCCGAGAATCGTATTGATGGATGAACCAACGGAAGGACTCGCACCAGTTGCGGTTGAAAATGTTGAAAGTATTCTTGCAACCTTGCGTCAGGAAGGTCTTGGCATTTTGTTGGTCGAACAGAACCTTTACAGCGCAATGGCCGTTGCAGATCGAGTATATATACTGGAAACAGGACGCGTTGTCTGGGAAGGTCTGCCCGCCACGTTGATGGCGGATCAGGATGTTCTTCACCAGTACCTTGGTATCCACTAAAAATAATTTCTGATCAGTATTAACAGGACACTGGAATTGGCATGAACGACTTCGAAGAACTGGATCTGGTCGGTGCAGCCACCGCAATAGCAAACAAGCAACTCAGTGCCTCGGAGTTGACCGCCTGGTCGCTCTCCAGGATGCACTCGATTGGAAAGCAGTTCAACGCCGTATTTCGTATCGACGAAGAACTCGCCACGCAACGCGCACGCAAGTTAGACGAGATACAGGCGCTGCAGGGTGTGACGGGTCCCCTGCATGGGGTACCTCTTGCACACAAAGATCTCATTGAAGTTGCCGGCCTTGAAAATCATGCTGGCTCAAAGATATTACGCGGGCATATCGCCAGCAAAAATGCCTGGGTTATTGACGAGCTCAATACTGCGGGCCAGGTCAATACGGGTTCATTGCACATGTGTGAATTCGCAATGAGTCCGACTGGATTCAATGGTCACTATGGACACGGCCTGAACCCCTGGAATGCTCAATACACCTGTGGTGGCTCTTCAAGTGGTTCAGGGATTGCCGTTGCCGCAAGAATTGTGTTCGGCTCATTAGGAAGCGATACGGGTGGCTCGATTCGCCACCCTGCCGCAATGTGCGGCGTGACCGGACTTAAACCAACTACTCGCCGAGTCAGCATAGAAGGGGTATTCCCTTTATCGAAAACACTGGACTGTGTGGGACCCATTGCACAAACCGCTCGCGACTGTGCACGTTTGCTCACGCACATCGCGCGTCCGAATCCGGATGATAACTGGTGCACAACGATGCCAGCGGAGAATTATGAAGCTGGACTGACAGGTAACCTGAATGGAGTAAGAATTGGGGTTCCCCAGTCGTACTACCGGGAAGATCTTGACGCGCAGGTTGCTCAAGCTCTCCAGGAAAGCCTGGAAGTCCTCAAGCAGCGCGGTGCAGTACTGGTCGACGTTGACGTACCTGATATGGCGCGTCTCAATGCCATGGCGGGGATTGTGATGACCTCTCAAGCAGCTGCGCTGCATCGCGAATGGATCGAATCACGCCCTCAGGATTACGCGGATCAGGTACGCGCTCGAATCGAACCAGGTTTTACGCACTCTGCGGTCACTTATATCGATGCCATGCGTTTTCAACAAGCATTAACAGAAGAATATATGCGTAGTTGCTTTAAAGACTGCGATGCAATTCATATTCCTGTATTTACAGTGCAAACGCCTACCATCGCATCTACGGTCGTGGGGGATACGCAAAACATCCTGAAATCCATTGCGCATCTCACCTACGCGAACAGAGCAATTAATTACCTTGGACTACCTGCCATGAGTGTGCCCGCAGGATTTTCAAATACGGGCATGCCTCTGGCTTTCCAGCTTGTAGGAAAACCTTTCAGAGAAGCCACGCTGTTGAATATCGCCCATGCTTACCAACAAGATACAAATTGGCACCATCAGCGGCCCAACGTTTAAACCTTTTCTTTATCCGGAATAAAACATATGTTTTTCACCTGTACCGCAACTAACCACGAATTCTGCAGCCACAGCAGTGAGGCCAACTCTGCACAAAGTCTGCATGATGCAGTTGAAATCGCGGCCTTGTCCGTGCCGGGCAAAGCAGGCAGGGCAGCCAAAGCGCTTAAGACGAAGTCTATTGTTAAATCCGCAGTGAAACCGGCACTCAAGGTCGCGAAGAATTCGACCGGAAAGCGTTTCAACGTGGATATGCATTGTCATTATCAGAATAATGAAGTCGCGGCGATGGCTGCACCATTGA
This sequence comes from Sheuella sp., assembly GCA_030650995.1. Taxonomy (GTDB): domain Bacteria; phylum Pseudomonadota; class Gammaproteobacteria; order Burkholderiales; family Burkholderiaceae_B; genus Zwartia. Next base: position 23,711 of record JAUSCY010000072.1, read on the forward strand.
ATCCGTTTCAAAAAGAGCCTTCGATCATCTATGCAAACCAGATGACGCGCGAAGTCAACATGAAGCAGATGAAAGATCGCGCCAACAAACTTTCCGATATCGCCACACGTCTCAAAGACATGGATCGCATGGGTATCGATATTCAGATTGTTTCACCCTCCCCTTCACAATACTACTATTACGCTGAAGCAGACTTTGGGCTTGAACTCTCGCGTGCGAGCAATGATCGAATTGCTGAAATCGTAGCGTCGACGCCCGATCGATTTGCAGGAATGTGTACCGTTCCACTCCAGAATCCTAAGATGGCGGTCAAGGAGCTCGAGCGTTGCGTCAAAAAACTCGGTATGCGCGGCGTTGAGATTTGCACGAACGTCAATGGGATTGATTTAGCGGACAAACGATTGGGACTTGATAAGTTTTTCGCAAAAGCCGAAGAACTGGGTATCGTTATTTTTATGCATCCGATGGGATTTACACATGCGGATCGGATGACAGATCATTATTTCAACAACATCATAGGCAATCCTCTCGAATCGACGCTAGCAGTCAGCCATCTGATTTTTGGTGGCGTGCTGGACCGCTTTCCAAAACTCAAGTTCGTCGTGGCGCATGGTGGGGGTTATCTTGCGCATTATCGTGCCCGCATGGATCATGGCTGGAAAGCCCGTCCAGACTCCAGCACGATTATTAAAAAGAAACCTTCGTCTTATCTTAAAAAGTTTTACTTCGACACAATTACCTTTGATAAAGGCATGCTCGGCTCACTGATTGACCTGTATGGTGCAAAGCAGGTAGTCATGGGCAGTGACTACCCATATGACATGGCCGACGACACCCCGGTTCAGTCTGTGCAAAGCGTAGAAGGGTTAAGCCCGTCTGATCGCCAGCTCATCCTGGGTGGCAATGCGGCGCGATTGTTTAATCTTCGCAAGCGCTGATTTTTAATCCTTAATCATTCCTCTCAAGGTTAACGCGTGACAAACCAGGCATCAGTGCAATTCATCCTTAACGGTGAACCGGTTGAAGTTGAGCTCACCCCAGAGACGAAACTTGTATATATCCTGCGCAATGATCTGAAACTGAAAGGAACCCGTTTTGGCTGTGGTACGGGCAATTGTGGCAGCTGCACTGTACTGATTGATGATCAGCCAGTACAAAGTTGCGATATTGCGCTGTGGTCACTGCAAGGAAAACGCGTCACCACGATTGAAGGCCTGGGGACGGCCGACGCGCCGCACCCTATCCAGTCAATATTTATCGATGAGCAAGCTGCTCAGTGCGGCTACTGCATTAACGGCATGATGATGACGCTGGAGGGCTTACTCAAAAAAACAAGCAATCCAAGTGATGCAGAGTTGCTTGCGGCACTGGATAGACATCTTTGCCGTTGCGGGACCCATATGCGGATACTGAATGCGGCCCGACGGGTGATTGCAACCATCCATGGAGCTGCGGCGTGAGCAAGATATCTCCACCATCCATCAACCCCGATATTGTTCAAAATCCAACGCTAGCCCAATGGATCAGTGTAGATTCAGACGGAATGATATTGCTGCGCGCAGGTAAAGTTGAATTAGGTCAGGGAATCGGTGTTGTGCAAATGCAGGTCGTCGCTGAAGAGCTCGACGTTGCCATCGCGTCAATTCGCATGATTGCAGGTCACACAGACGTATCAGTCGATCAGGGCTATACCTCGGGAAGCAATTCTGTTCAGATAGGCGCAATGGCTTTACGTCAGGTATGCGCGCAGATTCGCCAATTATTTCTGGATGCAGCATCGAGTTTTTTTCAAACGCCTGTTGATCGTATCGAACTAAGCAATGGGATTTTCAGTACACCGCACTCAGACAAGCGGATCAGTTACCTTGATCTCGCACCTAAAGTCGATCTGAACATTCCTGCTACGGGACGCATAACGCCCAAAAATAAATCAGATTATCGAATTTCCGGCGCGAGTATCAAACGTCCGGATTTGCAAAGAAAACTATTTGGCGCAGGCTTTATCCATGACATTGAAATTGAGGGAATGCTTCATGCAAGAATAGTACGTCCGCCTGCTTACTCGGCAACGTTGCTGAATATAGATGCGGACACCCGCACACAGATACAGGCAATGCCTGGAGTACGACTCGTTCTGGTATCGGGTCGCTTTATTGGCGTTTGCGCAGTACGCGAGGAACAGGCAATTGCTGCGGCGAATGCTTTACGTCAAAAGATACAGTGGGACGTACCTGAAAACTTGCCACCAGAACAGCCTGGTCAAGACTGGCTGCGTGCCATGCAGTCTGAAGCGAGCGTGGTGGATATCGGACAGGAACATGCAGAGCCGCTGGCTCAGGAACTTCAGGTCAATTATTCAAAACCATTTATTTCACACGCCTCGATCGGTCCGTCTTGCGCGCTCGCACAATGGGAAGGTACACACCTGACAGTCTGGACCCATGGCCAGGGTAGCTTTCCGATGCGCAGGGAGCTGGCAAACTTATTCAATATCGAACTGCAAGGCATCACGGTTATACACGCTGACGGCGCGGGTTGCTATGGTCATAATGGTGCAGATGATGCCGCCTTTGATGCGGCAATGCTTGCGCAGGCAGCGGGTCGGCCCGTCAGGCTGCAATGGTCTAGAGAGGATGAGTTCAACTGGTCTCCTCACGGTTCAGCCATGTCCATCCAGATTGATGCAGGCATAAGCCACGCTGGAAAAATCGTCAAATGGGACTTTCAGATCTGGAGTAACACCCACGTTCAACGTCCCGGCATGGCACCAGGACTGAGGTGTCTGGCTGGCTTGCACAGAGATCCTGCTGCAATCGAGTTACCTTATGCAGATTTTCCTTTAAATGCTGGAGGGGGTGGTCAGAGAAATGCCGTCCCGCTCTATGACCTGCCCAACCGGCAAATTAATTACCATTTGATTACCCAGGCCAACTTGCGCAGCTCTGCCTTACGCGCGCTGGGCGCCTATGCCAATGTGTTTGCCATCGAATCATGTATGGATGAGCTCGCACGGCTTGCTGAGCTGGATCCGATCCAGTTCCGTTTGAATCACCTCTCTGACATACGTGCGCGCGCGGTGCTGGAAAGCGTTGCGAGACAGTCTGGCTGGCATCAAAAAATAACAACCGCTGTTCGTCCTGACGCCAGCATTGGATATGGCATTGGCTTTGCCCGCTACAAAAATACGGGAGCCTATTGCGCCGTTGTGGTGCAAATAGAAGTCACGGACCGAATTGTGCTTGATAAAATCTGGGTGGCCGTTGATGCAGGGGAAATCATTGCCCCCGATGGTCTGATCAACCAGGTCGAAGGTGGCGTGTTGCAGGCTGCCAGCTGGACGCTAAAAGAAGCCTTGCACTGGGATAAAACGCACATCACGACACACGGCTGGGATGATTATCCTATTTTGCGTTTTGATGAGACTCCATCTCTTCTTTCTGTCCAGTACGTCGATCACTCTGATCAGCCACCTCTGGGTGTAGGTGAATGTGCGGCAGGCCCAACTGCCGCTGCAATCGCAAATGCCTTGGATCATGCAATCGGCATCAGAATGCGGGATCTGCCGCTCACGCCAGAACGACTTGCCCAGGCAGTCATGCAGGCATAACATACGCCCTGAACAGCTTCCAACAATATGACTAACGAGACAAACATGACTGCAAAAGACAAACGTTTTCCACAAATCACCATTGAGACCGTAGCCCCCCAGTCGCGCGGTCTGGCCCAGGAGATTCTGGATATTTCGAGCATTGGCCTTGGTGGCCCCTACAACGTGATGTTGCGCAGCCCTGAGTTCGCCGCCCGCATGAAACACCTGCTGGATTACCTCCGGTTTGGCTCATCACTGTCTACTCGCTTAAATGAATTTGCGATTCTGATTCAAGCTCGTTTATGGACCTCCCAAGTCGAGTGGTTCGCGCATTATCCCATCGCGCTCAAAGCGGGCTTGCCTGCATCAGTCGCCGATGATTTAAAGGCCAATATCCGCCCGCGTAATATGCAACCCGATGAAGAGGTTGTTTATGACGTGTGTATGACCTTAACCAAAAAGTACGAAATCAGTGATGAGTTATTCAATCACGCCAAGGCGGTGCTGGGCGAGCAACAGCTGGTCGATCTTGTCGCAGTCAGTGGTACTTATGTAACCGTTGCGATGCTATTGAGTCTGGGCAACGAGCCATCCCCTGCAGACAAACCCCTGCCCTTTTCAGAAAAATCACGTCATTAACTTTTCGCTTATTTGCTGATTATTTTTCTGATCATGCAGTGACATAGACATGTTCAGCAGGTAACCCGGATTGCTTACGCGCATAGACCTGCGCGTAAGCAGCCTCGATATGGCGCGTGATTAATTCAGTATCAAACAATGGCGCAGTCAGACGATTAGCATGAAGTCTGGCCCGAATATCGCTCAGTCTTTCGCAATCATTGGCCAGTGCAATCGCAAGCGCCTCAAAGTCCTGCTGCGACTGCGTGACGAGTTCATCCAGACCGACCGCGTTGAGCAAACTAGCTGCGACACGGCTTGAAAACCCTTCATCCATACAAGTCAGGACGGGTAAGCCCGCCCACAACGCATCACTAGCAGTGGTATGCGCGTTATAGGGCAAACAATCCAAAAACAAATCTGCCGCGCGATGACGCGCCAAATGATCTGCCAGCGGAAGGTGTGCTGCAAAAACCAGTCTTGCCGGATCGATACCTCGACGTACAGATTCTTTCCGCAAGTTGGATTGAGCCAGTTCGTCTCCACCTATCAGCCACATTACGCTATGCGGAACGGCGTCCAGGATGCGCATCCAGCCGTCAAAGGTAGCCGGTAAAATTTTGAAGCGGTTATTAAAACAGCAAAAAACAAAACTTGATTCCGGCAATCCTAGTTCCTGGCGGGAAAATTGTTTTTCCGAAATCTCGCGCTTACGATCATTGGCCTGATAACTGTTCGGCAAATAAATGACTTTTTCTGTATAAAACTTCTGACTGTGTTGAGGTATAAGCGTCGAGTCCGCGACAATGTAATCCATGAAGGGTGCGCCCATGGTGCCTGGATATCCCAGATAGTTAATCTGCACGGGAGCAACACCTGAAGCAAACAAGCCCGGACGACATCCTTTGGTCAGACCACTCAGATCTACAGCGATATCGAGCTCACATTTTCTGGCGAGCGCGACAACTTGCGAATCAGAATCCAGACGTACGTCATGAAAGTGCTCGAATGCGAGTTCGAGTCTTTTGCGCATGGGATCCTGCGTATCGGGTCCACTAGAAAAAGCATGGAGTTCATAGCGGGTGCGATCGTGTGTTTCAAATACTCCCGCGATCAGATGTGCAACAGGATGACTCCAAAAGTCTGCTGAAAAATAACCAATCCGAATCCTGTCGTGTGATTTTTTTTTCGGAAAGGATTTGACCGCAGATAAGCCAGGATACTTATCTTGAATCCATATCCGAGCAGTTTGTTGCTGCAACGCAGCATCTGAAGTCAAGGCAAGTAAAGGAAATGGCGGACAAACTTTTTTGCCTTGTTTGATCTGTGTCCTGAGAGCATCCAGCTCCTGATCAAAGTCACTCCAGTCGCACACGTGCATTTTCAGGTTTAAACGCGTGCCAGGCAAATACGGAATAACGTTCTTGTAGCGAAGTGCTAAGTCGTAGCTATCAATCGCCTGAGCAAATTTTTTACACTCAGCCAGAACATGACCGCGATTATGATGCGCATCGGCATAGTCAGGTGCAATCGCTATGGCCTGATCGTAGCCCGCAATCGCCTCGTCCCACCGGCCCATCGCTTTAAAGGCGTTGGCACGGTTGTAATGCGCACCTGCATAGCGCGGTGACAGTGTGAGCGCCCGATCGTAGCTGGTCAGCGCAGCATCCCAGCGTCCTGCTGTTTGCAGCAGATCACCCCGGTTGTTATGTGCTTCGGGGTAGTTGGGATCAATGGCGATGGCTTTGTTGTATTGAACCAGTGCCTCGTCGAGGCGGTGCAAGTCCTGCAGCACATTGCCATAATTGTTGCGAACACGCGCCTCGTAAGGATCAATCGCAATCGCTCGTGCGAGCAACGTCGCAGCGCGCTCGAGTTTGCCTGACTGATACGCGAGCACCCCAAGCATATGTAAAGCATCAAAATGCTTGGGGTGTTTTTTTAAAACGCTTTCATACAGCGCTCTTGCTTCGTCGAAGCGTCCATGCTGATGGAGCGCTAAAGCTTCCTGAAACTTCATTGCCAGAAATTAACGATCTTTGGCTTTAAGTTTGGTGTAGACAGTATTCACAATCGTCGCGCGAATAGGTTCGATACCAGAAGCTGGTTTAACTGTCGAAGTGTCTTTTTTAGGCTTTTTTGCCTCTTTACTGGACTTCTGTTGACCTTTGGCCATGATTTACTCCCGTGATTCAACGATAATTGAGTGTACAGTCCAATCGCAAAAATTCACAATGCACGCTCCTCTTGTCATTCCAGAATCAGAAATTGAGGTCACGGCTGTCCGTGCCCAAGGTGCGGGGGGCCAAAATGTCAATAAAGTATCGAGCGCTGTGCATCTGCGCTTCAACATTCCCCGTTCATCTTTACCTGCTGATGTAAAAGTACGTCTGCTCGCGCTGAAAGACAGCCGCATCACACGTGATGGCTCTATTGTTCTCAAAGCACAGACTCATCGCAGCCAGGAAATGAATCGCACGGAAGCCTTCGCCAGACTGCATGAGCTTGTCAACAGCGTAGCGCGTCCCCCGAAGGTCAGATACGCAACTAAACCCACCTTTGGTTCCAAACAACGGCGCCTTGAAAGCAAGAGCAAACTCTCAGCAACCAAGGCGCTCAGAAGCCGGGCAATCGATTAAAAGCTTCGCTAGCCGATCAGCGTGCGTTTGATCGGTCGGGCAAGCGCAGCTCTATCACTTAATCTGCGGACATTGCCATTTACCCGACGTAATGTCTAGCTTGCAGTTGTAGAGATTACCCTGGGAGCGAAAGATCGGCAGTGTAGGTGTCGGCGCAAAAAGTTTTTCCTCTGCAGCTGCGTTGACGATCACCGCCGCATCATCAGGCAGTAAGTGGCGCTGCGCAACCAGCAGATCGCTTGCCTGCCTGACGCGCATGACGTACTCGTTCAAACCCCCTGGATAACGTTCCTGCAGACTCAGTCGCGTATCCGTTGTCGTCGCACGCTCTCTGGCGGTCGTAGCAAAAGGTTTGTAGGATCCGGCCAACCGGCACACTGATTTCGATACCGGCGCATTCGGTCTGCCATGTGTACCAAGTGGTACTGAAACATCAGGCAGACGCACACCGCCCACAGGATTATCGTCCGCATCTGTCACGGGCACCATTACAACGGCATTGGGCAAATAGCGTGGAGCAGAAAAAACACTTTCGTTGTCACGAGGCTTACGTAAAGTCATCAGCGTGGTTGGAGCAGGCGCAACGCTGCTTGCGACCCACTGGTTCAAGGCAACAAGCTGCGCACGCAATGGTGCGGACCAATCCAGCTGACCATGTGCAAATTCACAATCCTTATCTTGCTCACGCACATTCAGATGCGCCGCACCGGCGAGGTCATACATTCGCATATTGGGCAATATTGCCCGTTCTTTGCTTCCCTCTGCACCGGTGCGTGTCAGCGAAGCACGGCCCCCCATATAGTCAATGTTGTAATGCGTGACAAACAGTTTTGGCACAGGTTCTTTACGGGCACTGAGTTTCACAAACAGTTCGTCATAGGAAAAAGGTTCCTCATGCACGCCGCGGTGTTCAGGAACCGCTGGTCCGGGTGTGCTGCTGGCAACCGAAGCGGGGCCAGTCCCGGAAGCCATCAGCGGCAATTGTCCTGCGGCACCTCCAACCAGATGGAATCCATTGATGACTTGCTTGCCACCAACAACATTAAATCCATTGAGCAAAAAACTTTTCAGAAATCGGGATGTCTGGGAATACCCCACAGCATATGTTCTGCGTACCGCGCCGGCCAGAGGGTTTTGCTTGGATGTGTCATCCGTCAGATAGCGCGCCATGTCACGCACAGCTGCGAAACCCACGGCCTCGACAAATCGTGTACTTCCTTTTTCATCAACAAAAGTGGGAAGTTCAATGCCTTGTCCAAGCTCCCATTGCACAGCGGCGACCATAAAACCCTGTTCCTCGAGAAATCCGATACCCGCATCCAGGGAACCAATCATCAGCGGACGCGCGCGCGGACTGTTGTAAAAAGCATGGCTGATAGGCAATCCGCGGTTGGGCACATCGATCAGCAGTCCGCCATGACTACGCTTAGGGTCCTCAGGTGTAATCAAGACAAAACGCGTTTTGTATTGCACACGGCCGTTTTTCAGGCGGGCTGCTTTTTCAAGATCGGGGATTTTTTCAGTCGGATCCAGCTCCCCCACCGCCTCCCCCTCAAGACGCACGTATGGGATGGATTTATAAGAGCCAATCGGCGTTGTACTGGATACTGTCAGTGCAGTGATTTCAGAGTGAGCGACCGGTGCAGTACATGCAAGCACCGCAGTCAGGCAGACCGTCGATAAGTGTTTTTTTGATTGCATTAAGTTAAGTGACCCTAACAGCCCTGCACATGTGCGATGAGCTTTATTATTAATCGAAGCTTTTTAATCAGCAATCAACTCAGTTTGAAACGCAGCTTTTGCCAGAAGAGTAGTAACCACTCGGGCAACTCCCTCCACCATTGAAAAATGCATGGCAACTGTTAGACGAAGACGCTACGCAAGAGTTTCCTGAACTGTAGTACCCGCTTGGACAACTGCCGCCCCCGGGATTTGCAAAAGCATACAGCGAAGAGGAGCCTGAAGGCACGCACGAGTTTCCTGAAGAATAAAAACCACTCGGACAGCTTCCACCAGCAGGGTTGGCATAGCCCGAGGCATGCGGCAACGGGTTACGACAGGCAGCGCTGGCACTCACAACCAACGCAAAAAACATCAATAACGCAGTAACTATTCTCATTATTTCCTCACAAATTAATTTTTTTTACTGATTGCTGCACTACATTACTGCAAACAACTCATTAACTCCAGACACACGATGCCAATGCCAACTGAAACGCTTCATATTCCTCTGTTTCCTCTTGGTGCGACGTTATATCCCGAAGGTGTGATTGCCTTGAAAATTTTCGAGGTACGCTATCTTGATATGACCAAAACCTGCTTACGACAGGCCTCGCCATTTGGAGTAGTGACGCTCGACCATGGCTCTGAAGTGAGAGTCGCCGGGCAAGATATAGATTTCCATGCGACAGGCACACTTGCCACCATCATTCATTTTGATGCAGTGCAACCAAACCTGTTCATGATCCGCGCGCAAGGTGGCAGGCGCTTTCGAATCCTTCAGCGAGAATTAGCCAGCAATGGCTTATGGTGGGCACAGGTCGAACCGATAGGTCCGGATGAGGAGATAGAAATACCGTCCGAGCTGCAACCGACAGCGAAAGCGCTGAGAAAAATCATCGAAAATATCAATCAGCAAGAAATCCCAGAGGATCAGCAGCCCTTTTTAAAACCTTATCGCCTCAATGATTGTGCCTGGGTTGCCAACCGGTGTGCTGAGCTTCTTGACCTGCCGGCTGCCCAGAAGCAGCACTTGCTAACCATGGAAAACCCACGTTTACGACTGGATATGATTCAGGATATTCTGGAAGATATGGGTTTATTCAAAAACGAATCAGATTAAAAATACGAGACATTATCTTCATGAAGAAATATATAACTGCCGCAACTCGACTTCTTGTACTGGCATGCCTGGGACTCACCAGCATTTGCTCTACAGCGCAAACTGCCGCAACCTTCCCCAGCAAACCCATCAAAATCGTCGTGCCATTTGCTGCGGGAGGATCGACCGATGCGCTGGCACGCCTGCTCGCCCAGAAACTAACGAGCGCCTGGGGGCAAACAGTGATTGTCGAAAACAAACCAGGGGCTGGCGCAACACTGGGTGCCGACTACGTTGCTAAAGCCCCAGCTGATGGCTATACGCTGTTGATGGGGGCTGCGCACCACACGATCGCCCAAAATGTTTACAAAACCTTGCCCTACCATTTTGGTCGTGACCTCGCACCAGTCAGTATCATGGCACTCATCCCGAACGTCGTAGTAGTCAATGACAAAGTCCCGGCAAAAACTATCCAGGAACTCATTGCCCTGGCGAAAAAAGAGCCTGGCAAACTCAACTATGGTTCGGCCGGCGCAGGTACCGCGCATCACCTGATAGGTGCCATGTTTAATCTGCAGGCGGGTGTTGACATCGTGCATATCCCTTACAAAGGTAGCTCACCCGCGGTCGCCGACCTGGTCAGCGGTCAAGTGCAACTGATGTTTGATACGGTGTCTTCCGCACTGCCTCAAATCAAGGCAGGTAAAACCCGTGCGCTCGCGGTTACAACTAAAACACGCTCATCTGCCTTACCGGACGTACCAACATTAAATGAAACCGTTTTGCCTGGTTTCGATGTCGGAACCTGGTTTGGAATTCTCGCTCCTGCTGCGACACCAGCGGATGTTGTCGCCAAACTCAGCAATGAAATCATCAGGATCGTGCAGGCACCCGACATGCAAAAACAGTTGCTTGATATGGGTTCCGAACCAATCGGCAGCACCGCTGAGCAAATGAAAGTACAGATCAATAAAGAACTGGATGCCTTTGGAACCCTGACCAAACAAATCAAGCTGACGGTGGATTAAGGCGATCTTAAAGAACACGCAGGCCCGCCGTCATGTAAGCTTTTGAAAATTCAAAAAAACAATTCCAACCTATATCTGAGCCACGCATATGTCTTCCAATTCTCCTGTCTATCAAACGCTAGGCAATAGCGGTCTTCGTGTTCCACGACTGTGGCTTGGTGCCATGATGTTTGGTGATCAAACCGAGGAAAGTGTTGCACGTGAAATGATTGCCGTCACGCGCGATGCAGGACTCAACGCAATCGACACCGCCGACAACTATGCTGGCGGCGCGTCTGAAAAAATGGTGGGTAAGCTGATTGCCCAGGATCGCTCAAGATGGGTGGTTGCCACCAAAGTTGCCAACCCGATGGGTACAGAACCCAATGATCGCGGCCTGTCCAGACGCTGGGTCATGCAGGAAGTCGATAACAGCCTGAACCGTCTGGGAATTGATTGCATTGATATTTATTACATGCATCGTGACGATGAAACCGTGCCGATCGAAGAGGTTCTGTCAACATTTGCGCGTCTGATCGAAATGGGCAAAATCCGTTATTACGGCATTTCAAACTTCCGTGGCTGGCGTGTCGCCAGAATGGTTGAAACCGCACGGTGCATGGGAGTACCTCAGCCCATCGTCTGTCAGCCCCCCTACAGTGCTGTCACGCGATTAATCGAGACCGAGCTCATTCCAAGCTGCAATCATTACGGCGTAGGTGTGGTGGCCTATAGCCCGCTGGCGCGCGGCGTGCTGACGGGGAAATATCAACCAGATGCCGCACCCGATGCAAATAGTCGTGCCGGCCGGGGTGACCGCCGGATGCACCAGACAGAATTCCGTCCAGAGTCCTTTAATGTTGCCAATGCCCTGAAGGCGCACGCACAAAGCCGGGGACTGTCCCCGACTCAGTTTGCTATTGCCTGGGCCCTGAACAACCAGTGTATGAGCGGTGTGATTGGCGGCCCCCGTACCCTGGATCAGTGGAAAGATTACGTGGCGGCGCTCTCTGTAGAAATCACTGCCGAGGACGAGGCTCTTGTCGATCAGCTCGTGCCACCCGGATATGCCTCTACCCACGGTTTCGTCGATCCGCAATATCCGATTCAGGGACGTCGATCGCTTTGAACAAGTAGGCGATAATAGGGGCATTAGGAACAACTTTCTGAACGCAACATGAACAAGCGTGACATGAATATCCAGCGCATTACTTTTTTGCGTGGCCCCAATATCTGGACGTATTACTCAGCCCTCGAAGCACTCATCGATATCGGTGAGCTTGAGGACTGCCCATCCGATACTGTTCCAGGCATGTACGAGCGCCTGACAACCTGGCTGCCCAGCCTGATTGAGCATCGCTGCAGCCCCGGTGTACGGGGTGGATTTCTGCAACGCTTAAAAACCGGTACCTGGCCTTGCCATGTACTGGAACACGTCACACTCGCGCTGCAAGATTTAGCGGGGGTTCCCGGTCATGGCTTCGGTCGTGCCCGCGAAACCGAAAAACGCGGAGTCTATAAAGTCGTCGTCAGTAGCTGGCAGCCTGAAGTCACCCGCGCGGCCTTGTATGCTGGCCGTGACCTGGTGATGGCATCGATCGAAGACACACCCTACGATCTAGACGAAGTCCTGGAAAATCTGCGCGATCTGACTCAAAGCCTTTGTTTCGGACCCAGCACAGCCTCAATCGTGATGGCTGCTGAAGACCGTGAAATCTCTGCCATTCGCCTGAGCGAAGGCAATCTGGTGCAATTCGGCTATGGCGCAAAACAGCGCCGTATCTGGACAGCAGAAACAGACCAGACCAGTGCGATTGCCGAAACCATATCGCGCGATAAAGACTTGACCAAGTCCTTACTCGATGCCGTGGGCGTACCCATCCCCAAAGGTCGCGCAGTCAGTAATGCCGAGGATGCCTGGGAAGCCGCCCAGGATCTGGGGCTGCCGGTTGTAGTCAAACCCGTTGACGGCAACCATGGACGCGGCGTATTCATCAATCTCGAAACGCGAGAGGAAGTTCAAGCCGCCTACGCTGTCGCGGTTGACGAAGGCTCGGGCGTTCTGGTTGAACGATTCATCCTCGGTAACGAGCATCGTTTACTGGTCGTTGGCGGCAAGCTTGCCGCCGCTGCAAAAGGCCAGACTGCCAGCGTGACAGGTGACGGTAAACACACCGTTTCAGAACTCATTGAAATCCAGATTAACTCCGATCCCCGTCGTGGCCGAGGTGAAGAGCAACCCCTGAACCCAGTGCGGATTGACTCCGCCGCACGCCTGGAACTTAAACGTCAGGGATTTGAATCCGACAGCATCGTTCCAGCGGGCGTTGAGGCACTCATCCAGCGCAACGGTAATGTCGCTTTTGACTGCACTGACGAAGTTCACCCTGATGTGGCCTATATTGCAGGTCTTGCAGCCAGAGCTGTCGGTCTGGATGTCGCAGGCATTGATCTGGTCGCTCAGGACATCTCCCGCCCCCTGCACGAGCAAGGCGGCGCCATAGTCGAGGTCAACGCCGGCCCTGGTTTGCTCATGCACATCAAACCAGCGGAAGGTCAGTCCCGGCCTGTTGGCAAAGCAATTATTGATCACATTTTTCCTGATAACGAAAAGGGACTAATACCTCTTGTCGGTATTTCAGGCACCTATGGTAACGAAATCGTCGCACGCTTAGTGTTTCACCTCATGAGTTTGCAGGGGTGGCGAACGGGCATCGCCAGCCAGGATGGTTTATCTGTCGGCAAACGTCATCTGAAAAGCGGCAATTGTGCGACCTGGAGCGATGCCAGGCGCTTGCTGCTGAACACAGAGGTTGAGGCTGCAGTCATCGAAAACGATGGTCTGGAAATTTTACTGAACGGGTTGGCTTACGATCGTTGCGAAGTGGGCATTGTCACAAACATCGTCTTCACTGATGCGATGAAACGTGAGGATGTCGCACACCATGACTTTGAGAATGCCGAGCAGCTGATCAAAATCTACCGTACCCAAGTTGATGTCGTACTCCCGACAGGTACCGGCGTGCTGAACGCAGATGATGAAAACGTTGTTGCCATTGCAGAGTTTTGCGATGGTGGCGTGATTTTTTTCAGTCCTAACCCAGAGCAGCCGGTTATCGTCTCGCACCTTGCACAAGGTCATCGTGCTGTCTTTGTTGAGCACGGCAAAATAGTTTTTGCTGAAGGTGCTGGACGTATGGTGCTATGTGATGTGGCGGCAGTTTGCATCACGGACCAGGGGCGTAATGTTGAGCAAGTGCGCTACGTACTTGCGGCGGCAGCGGCTGCCTGGGCACTGAAGCTGCCGGAATCACTGATTCAGGCAGGACTTGAAGGGTTTGCGCAGGCATAACTTCGTAGCGATCAGTCACCCGCCTGACCATGCAATATAACTACCAGCTTGCAATAGCGCCTAGCAAGGCCTTTTGCATAGGCTGGGTGCCTAGCGCATGACCACATCCTGGCAGACGGACTAGCCTCGCGCCGGGGGCAACAGCCAGGATGGCTTCGCTGTTTGTGACCGGGCACAGTGCATCGTCCTCTCCATGAATCAGCGTGATGTCCATCCGGTTCAGGTTATCAGGCGCCAACAGCGCATCTGGCGTAACAAAACAGTGATTCATCAGGTAATGACACTGAATCTGGTATCTGGGAATCTGGGACACACCTGAAAGTAACTGCAACGCTTGCGCAGGTGCGGGATAGTCGTTCATGGCTGACTCGTATTGGGCCCAGGACAATGCCAATGCAGACTGACTGACCAGATTATTTTGCTCGCAAAAAACGCGATGGCCAAAAGCCAGCAGACTCTCTGAACTGTTCAAAGGCAAGTGGCTTTTCAGGGCCTGCCAATGCGTCAGGCAAGCTGCGGGCGGATGATTCATAAAGCGGTCGATCTCTGCAGGGCTGCACAAAAATGGACTACGCAACAAAAAATGCTCGACTGCAAACGCGTATTTTTGCGCGTAGGCAAGCGCCAGCGCCCCTCCCCAGGAGCCTCCCACCACGGACCAGGTATTTAATCCGAAGAATTGTCTCAAGCGCTCCAGATCCTCGACCAGATCAGCGGTCTGGTTTTGCTCGAGTGGGTGAACTGAACGACTGTTTCCACAGCCCCTCTGGTCGTATTGAATAATCAGAAAACGTTCAGGATCAAAAAACCGACGGTGCATGGGGCTCGCACTACTTCCCGGGCCACCATGCAACCAAACAACCGGCTTGCCCTTTAAATTGCCACTTATTTCCCAGTGCAGGCTATGTCCATCGCCCACAGGCAACCAGCCGTGACGAATCGGAGTCAAATCAGGAAAAAGTTCAAACATGCAATTGCGCTAAAAGGCGTCGAAATTCATCACTACAGCAGAGAAGAGGACTAGAAATTAACGACGTCCGGCGCGATTCTCTGGGCCACCACGGTTAACCTGACCATCGGCAGGACCATCGCCGCGCGTCATCCCTGCACCCGGAGCACCTGCTCCGGCACCCGGCCTGACACCCACACCAGCAGCGCCCGCACCAGGCGCTGCACCGACCCCCGGGGCGCCAACTCCGGGCGCGACACCAACTCCTGGAGCACCTACGCCAGGCGCAACACCGACACCTGGAGCGCCTACGCCTGCACCAGGTAAAACGCCCACACCCGGCGCGCCACGATCAACCGGGCGCACAACACAACCAACAGGAAAGCCGGGCCCTGTGCAATAGACAACAGCCCAGGAGCTTTGTGCGTACACAGCCAAACCAACGCATGCTAAGACCTTAGTTGCCTTGAGAACATATTTCATCGCGAATCCTTGTTTAAAAAATCATTCGCCAGAGAGTGTTTTAAGTTTAATGTTTTTGCTCTCTGCACATTAAAAACTCTTTTACTTTTGTACCCTAAATTTAACGATCAAATGTTACAAACCACTCAAAAATCAACAATACAAACTTAATTACGTGTTTTTCTGGGTTTAATAACCGTAAAGCCCAACTGATTACCTATTAATTAGTAAAATAGTCAACTATTCGTCCGATTGATCCATTTTCAAGGTTCCTCAGAATGACAGCCCGCACAACTTGCAACCACCTCCAAGTCGCAACTGTTTTATATCGCTTCATCGAAGATAAAGTTCTGCCCGGCACAGGGGTAGACAGTACAAGTTTCTGGAAAGGGTTTGATGCACTGGTACATGATCTGACGCCTAAGAACTCAGCGCTGCTTAAAGAGCGTGATCGTATTCAACTCGAAATGGATGCATGGCATCGTGCGCACCCCGGTCCAGTCAGCGACATGGCGGCATATCGTAAACAACTTGAAAAAATTGGTTATCTGGCTGCTGTACCTGCCGAGGCGATCGCCACGACCACGAATGTCGATGCGGAGCTCGCACTGCAGGCTGGCCCCCAGTTAGTGGTACCTGTTCTGAATGCACGTTACGCTCTAAATGCAGCCAACGCACGCTGGGGCTCACTGTACGATGCACTGTACGGAACCGATGCAATTGCCGAGACGGATGGGGCCACCAAATCGGGTCCGGATGGCAAGGGTTACAACCCCGTGCGCGGTGCAAAGGTAATTGCCTTTGGCCGGACGTTCCTGGATCAGGCGGCTGCGCTGACAACAGGCTCACACGCCGACGTCAAACAATATGCTGTGGTCGACGGCAAACTCGTGATCACCCTGAAAGATGGCAGCACAACGGGGCTGGCTGACCCGAAGAAATTTATTGGTTACCAGGGCAGTGCCTCTTCACCCTCGTCGATCCTCCTGGGTAACAACGGTCTTCACATTGATATCCGGATCGACAGCACACAGGGTATTGGTCGGGATGACCTGGCTGGCGTGAATGACATTGTGCTTGAATCGGCACTGTCTACCATTCTCGATCTCGAGGACTCGGTTGCCGTGGTTGATGCAGATGACAAAGTTCTGGCCTACGACAACTGGCTCGGTATTCTGAAAGGTACTCTGGTTGAGAGCGTCACCAAGAACGGCAAGACGTTCAACCGCACACTGAACGAAGACCGTAAATACACAGCCGCTGCCGGTGCATCCCAGGCAAAAGACGGCATCGTCACGCTTCATGGCCGCTCTTTGCTGTTCCTGCGTAATGTCGGTCACCTGATGACCAATCCGGCAATCCTGGACGAGCACGGCAACGAAATTTTCGAAGGCATCCTTGATGCTGTGGTCACCGTTGCGATCGCCATGCACGACATGAAACGCAGCAAGGACCACAAATTCGGTAACTCGCGAACAGGTTCGGTTTATATCGTTAAACCTAAAATGCACGGTCCTGCTGAAGTTGCTTTCGCCAACGAGCTGTTTGGTCGCGTAGAAAACCTGCTTGGCTTGCCTGCCAATACGGTCAAGCTGGGCATCATGGACGAAGAGCGCCGTACCAGCGTAAACCTTAAGGCCTGCATTAACGAAGCACGGGCACGTGTTGCGTTCATTAACACGGGCTTTCTCGATCGCACCGGTGACGAAATGCATACCGCGATGCATGCTGGTCCGATGATCCGCAAAGGCGATATGAAATCCAGCGCCTGGCTTTCTGCCTATGAGCGCAGCAATGTGCTGACAGGTCTGTCCTGCGGTCTGCGCGGCCGGGCTCAAATTGGTAAAGGCATGTGGGCCATGCCTGATCTGATGGCAGCCATGCTCGAGCAAAAAATCGGTCATCCCAAAGCAGGGGCAAATACGGCCTGGGTGCCCTCGCCCACCGCCGCAACCTTGCATGCCCTGCACTACCATCAGGTCAACGTGGCCGAGATCCAGAAAGATCTTGAAAAAGTCGCAAACAATCCTGAAATTGATCGCCTGCTGAACGACATTTTGCAAGTTCCTGTGGCATCTAATCCGAAATGGACCCCAACAGAAATCCAGCAGGAACTAGACAATAACGCACAAGGTATTCTTGGCTACGTGGTTCGCTGGATCGATCAGGGTGTTGGCTGCTCGAAAGTACCTGATATCCATAATGTGGGCCTCATGGAAGACCGTGCGACCCTGCGGATATCCAGCCAGCACATTGCCAACTGGCTCCTGCATGGCATCGTCACCGAGGCGCAAGTCAACGAGACGTTCCAGCGTATGGCCAAAGTCGTCGATCAGCAAAACGCTGGTGATGCCCTCTACAAGCCAATGGCCGGCCATTTTGATACATCGATGGCTTACAAAGCAGCTTGCGACCTGGTGTTCAAAGGTCTTGAGCAGCCAAGTGGCTATACCGAGCCCTTACTGCATGCCTGGCGGCTGAAGGTTAAAGCACAGGCCTGAGCGTTCAACAGTAAGAAATAGCCCAGATCATATGCCACCTGTCATTTCACAATGAAGGTGCCATTTTTCTATTGTTTAGTCGCAGCAAAGACGTCTGCCAAAGCTTCCCAACGCTTAGTTTCCTGACCGACCAATGCAGCGTATTCGGCCGAGGGCATCCCACCAGGCAAGGCAGCCATGCCATCCAGTGTTTTTAACATTTCAGGTCTTTTGAGCATGGCAAGCACTGCTTTGTAAAGCTTTTCTTTGATGGCCTCTGGCAATCCTTTAGGTGCCTCAAGTCCATACCAGGTCGTAGCCTGAAAGCCTGTCAGACCGCTTGACTCTGAAATAGTTGGAACATCGGGAAGTAAAGCCACACGATTGAGCGAAGTCACAGCCAACGCTTTAACCATTCCCGCCTTCATCTGTGAAACTGCTGATCCTGCGGTATCAATGGAAAACGTCACACGTCCCGCAATCAGATCGGTCATCATTGGCGAAGCACCTTTATAAGGTACATGTACCATTTTCAGGCCCGCCTGTTTAGCCAGTAACTCTGCATTCAGATGCTGAGGCGTGCCGACTCCAGCCGAACCAAAATTAACTTGGCCAGGACGTTTTTTTGTATCGGCCAACAATTGATCAAGGGTGTCATAAGGAGAGGATTTCGTGACGATCAGCACGTTTGGCACGACAGCAACTGTTGTGATGTGCGTGAAATCAGAGTCGAAATTAAATGACAGATCTGCGTACAACATCCCGGCTGCAGTATTGCCCACATTACTCAATAACAAGGTGTAGCCATCTGCCGCGGCCCTCGCAGCGATCGCGGTGCCAAGCGTACCACCTGCGCCAGGCCTGTTTTGGACCACAACCGTCTGACCAAGCTCAGCCTGCAGGTTTTGAGCCACGGCACGCGCCAGGATATCGGTTGTTCCCCCAGGCGGGAACGGAGCAATAAGAGTAATAGACTTATCCGGCCAGGTCTGCGCGGATACTGGTGTGGCAGCAATCAGGCTGACAAGAGTCAAGGCTGCGGTAAAACCTGCCCCGAGCTTATTTATTAAATGATCAAAAGACATCTGAGCGTATCCGTTATAAAGTAACTTATTGTCATTATTCCGTGCAAACAACCGGAACACAAACGAGGATTACCCAATGAACGCCAGAGTCCCTAATCTCGATACCGCTCAAGTGCTAGCCGAAGTCAGTCAGGCGTGGGACGAGGATCTCGTAGGCCAGCTGAGCGATTACATTGAAATTCCAGCTAAATCCCCAGCCTTTGATCCTGACTGGGCGAAGTCTGGATATCTGGATACCGTGCTGGAGCGGGCAGCGCAATGGGTCCGGGAACAAAAAGTAGCGGGGCTGACGCTTGAAATCATCCGTCTGCCCGGCCGCACACCCGTCATGTTTTTTGAGGTGCCCGCCACGCGCCCTCAGGCGCAAGGCAGCCAGACCGTGCTGATGTATGGCCACCTGGATAAGCAGCCAGAGTTCGATGGCTGGCGTGCGGGTCTTGGCCCCTGGACCCCAAAGTATATCGATGGCAAACTTTACGGACGTGGAAGCGCCGATGACGGTTATGCAACCTATGCAGCGATTACAGCGATTCAAGCACTGAAATCCCAGCAGGTCGAACATCCACGCATCGTTGGTCTGATCGAAACATGCGAAGAAAGTGGCTCACCTGATCTGCTGCCCTATGTAGATGCACTCAGAACCAGTATGGGCGACGTCGGTCTCGTGATCTGTCTGGACAGTGGCGCAGGCAACTACGATCAGTTGTGGTTGACCACGAGCTTGCGCGGGATGGCTGCGGGCACGTTGAAAGTTGAAATTCTCACTGAAGGCATCCACTCAGGTGATGCGTCAGGTTTGGTGCCCTCAAGCTTCAGAATTATGCGCCACGTACTGGATCGACTGGAAGACAGCGAAACAGGTCGCCTGTTACCTAAAAGCTTCCACTGCGAAATCCCCCCCGATCGGCGCGCGCAGGCACAAGCAACCGCGTCCATTCTGGGTGAAGAAATTTATAAACGTTTCCCTTGGGCGCATCATGATTGTGGCGGCTCCTCACTCGTCGCCCTGCCCACTACCCTGGATCCGGTAGAAGCCTTGATTCGCCGCACCTGGATGCCAACGCTCAGCGTGACGGGTGCGGAAGGCTTTCCTGCTTTGAAAGATGCAGGCAATGTCCTGCGTCCTTACACTGCGTTCAAGCTGAGCTTGCGCCTGCCACCACTGATTGATGCGGCACAAGCCGTGGAGGAGCTCAAAACCCTGCTCGAGGACAATGCACCTTACCAGGCAAAAGTAACCTTTGAAGGTGGTAGTGCCTCAAGCGGCTGGAATGCACCCGCCATTACGCCGTGGTTCGAGCAGGCGCTCAACGATGCCAGCCAGGCGCATTTTGGCGCACCCGTCGGCTACATTGGTCAGGGCGGCACGATCCCGCTGATGAATCTGCTGAGTGAAGGTTTTCCAACCGCCCAGATGATGGTGTGCGGTGTGCTCGGCCCCAAATCCAACGCACACGGGCCAAACGAGTTTTTGCACGTTCCATACGCCAAGCGCCTGACAGCGGCAGTCGCTCAAGTGATTGCACAAATGCCTTAAACCCTTGAATAAAGAAACCCAGTACCCCTTCGACGCAAAAGATCGCTTATCCAGCATGCGTCACCACGAGACAAGATTCACCCACTTAAAACGAAAAAAATGATAACGCACACATTAATTATCCGCAACGGCACCATCGTTGATGGCACAGGAAACGAACCATTCACCGGTGATATCAAAATCGTCGATGGACTGATACAGGCAGTCGGTCAAGTCAGCGGATCTGCTGACGAAGAAATCGATGCGAAAGGCCTGCTGGTCACACCCGGTTTTGTTGATATCCATACGCACTACGATGGTCAGGTCACCTGGAGCCATCAAGTCGCGTCCTCCTCACAGCTTGGTGTCACGACGGTTGTCATGGGTAATTGCGGTATCGGTTTTGCTCCCTGTAATGAGGAGCATCGCGCCATCATGATGCGTCTGATGGAAGGAGTCGAAGATATCCCGGGCGTAGTACTTGAGGAAGGTCTGCCATGGAACTGGCGTACTTTTCCAGAGTATCTCGATGCGCTTGATGCCAGAAATTATGATGCAGACATCGCCACCCAGATCGGCCATGCCCCCCTCAGGATTCATGTCATGGGTGATCGTGGTGCAGCACGTGAACCCGCGACTGATGCAGACATTGCTGCCATGGCCCAGATAGCAGGTGAAGCCGTGCAGGCTGGCGCCTTAGGTTTCAGTACATCACGCACAATTTTGCATCGCAGCAGTGACGGCATGAACACCCCTACTTTAGGTGCGGCTGAAAAAGAACTGGTGGGCATCGCGCTGGGTCTGAAAAAGGTCGGGATGGGTACGCTCCAGCTGGTCACAGATTTTGATGACGTAGATTCAGAATTTGCCATGCTCAGACGTATTGTCGAGCAATCAGGACGCCCTCTTTCGCTGACGTTACTGCAGCATGAACACCTGCCCGACAGATGGCGCCGTGTCATGCATCACATGCATGAAGCAACTGATGCGGGTTTGAAAATGAAAGCGCAAGTTGGTGCGCGGCCTGTCGCTCTGATTTTCAGTTTTGCTTTATCACTATGCTCGTTTTCGCAATTACCAACCTACGAATCACTCAAAGATTTACCCGCCGATGAGCGACTTAAAAAACTTCGTGATCCGGAAATCCGGGCAAAAATTCTTTCTGAAGAACATCACGAAGAGATGTACAAGCGACGCGTAGCGAATTTTGAAAATCTGTATCCACTTGGTGATCCGCCAGAATACGAACCGCATCCTGATACCAGTATCGCAGCGATCGCTGCGCGCGAAGGCAGACCACCCGCTGAAGTTGCTTATGACATTTTGCTTGGCAATGATGGTCAGGCTCTGCTGTATCGGCCGCTCTACAACTATTTCGAAAAAGATCTCGAGGTGCTGCGCGAGATGCTGCTTGATCGTGACACCGTGCCGGGCTTGAGCGATGGTGGTGCGCACTACGGCTTTATCTGTGACGCAAGCTTTCCCACTTACCTGCTCACACACTGGGCGCGCGATCGTACGCGCGGTGAAAAACTGCCTTTGGCGCAACTGGTCAAATGGCAAACTCAAGATACGGCAGCCACTGTCGGGTTGAAAGATCGTGGATTGCTCAAACCTGGATACAAGGCAGATATCAACATCATTGATTTTGAAAATCTACACCTGCACGCACCAAAAATAGTCTATGACTTGCCAGCGGGAGGACGACGACTCGGACAAAAAGCCGATGGCTATCGCGCAACTATTGTTTCCGGAGTTGTCACGTATCGCGATGGTGTAGCAACAGGCGCTCACCCAGGCAAACTGATTCGCGGCGCCAAACAGGCACCATAGAACAGGCCCTCTAAAAACAAACTTACTTTATTGATCATTATTTTCAGGAGACAAATCAGCATGGCGATTTACGAATTACGCACCTACACCGTCACGGTCGGAAAAATGAACGACGTCGTCGAGTTATATAAAACACTGGGCTGGCCCGCGCTCTCAAAACACCCTAAGAAACTGTGCAGCTATTTCACAGGTGATATTGGTGCACTGAATCAGATCATTCATCTCTGGAAATTTGATGATGAGGCTGATCGCCGCGTCTTCTGGAATGGTGTATTCACTGATCCCGAGTTCATGAATTTTGCCAAACAACTGCGTCCATTGCTGCAACATCAGGAAAACAAGCTAATGCTTGGCGCTCCCTGGGGTCCGCAGATCTGAGCGCGTTCCCCTTAAGGGTAATGACCGACAGGGCAAACCCTCATTTAATGAGGGTTTTTTTTATCGTGAATTCATTGATAATGAACCACACACACCCACAAAGAGGCGTGCGATAAATAATTGGAGACAAAGTGTCAGATTTTATTGTGATGAATTTACAAGTACTGTTCTCGGGGCTTGCCCTTGGGGCCATCTACTCTCTGGTCGCACTCGGATTTGTATTGATTATCCGCGCCACAAACGTCGTCAACTTCGCCCAGGGCGATTTCGCAATGCTGGGTGGCTTTTCGATGGTCGCGTTTCTGGCAGCAGGCGCACCCTACTGGCTTGCGATTCTGCTGGCACTACTCTCGATGGGAATATTCGGTCTGATTTTTAATCTGGGCGTCTACTACCCTCTTAGACATCGCTCATTCTTGCCGGTCATTATCAGTACCCTTGGGGCATCGATTTTCATGCAGAACACCGTTCTGTATTTTTTCGGTCCACAGCCACGCCCAATGGAAAAGGTATTCAAGACCTCTGCGATCGAGATCGGCGGTGTATTCATGGATACACAATACCTCACCATACTGGGTGTCACGGCTATTGCCGTCGCGTTTCAATACTTTCTCTTTGAACGCACATTGTTTGGTAAAAAACTTCAGGCAACGTCCCAGGATAAGGATATGGCGCGCTTAGTGGGCATCCCCGTCGCGACCATGATTGCCTTTACTTTTTGCTACAGCGCGATTTTGGGAGGAGTGGCTGGCATTCTGGTGTCTCCCGTACTGTTCGTCTCAATTGGCATGGGCTCCATTATTGCGCTCAAAGCCTTTTCCGCGACGATCATTGGCGGTTTTGGTGATGTAACAGGCTCGATCGTGGGAGGGTTGCTGCTTGGGGTCGTAGAAGCCTTTGGTGCGCATTACATTTCAGTCCCCTACAAAGACGCGTTTGCTTTTCTTCTGTTGTTCATCTTTTTGCTCTTGAGACCTCAAGGCATTTTCGGTGAAAAAATCTCGGAGAAAGCATGAAAAAAATACTCACACTGCTGGCGATCGGCTTGCTGATCGCTGTCCTACCTTATTTCTTCAAGGTTTCTCCTTACATCCTGAATATTTTCATGCAGGCCGTCACGTATTCAATTGCCGTACTGGGCATGACGGTTGTGCTGGGTTATACGGGACAAATTAACCTCGCTCAGGCCACTTTTTTCGGACTCGGTGCCTATGCTGTAGGTTTGGGGACTGTCGATGGAGGCATGAATTTCTGGATCACGCTGGTGCTCGGTATCGCGGTCGCGACTGTCTCTGGCTTTATCTTGGGCCTGACGACTCTCCGACTGAAGGGGCATTATCTGGCGATGATCACGATCAGTTTTCAGCAAATTTTTGATCTGGTGCTGAATAACTGGATTGACTTCACAAAAGGGCCCGATGGAATTGCGGGTATCGCCCGACCATCGCTGTTCGGCTACACGCTTTCTGATGATCGTGCCTATCTTCTGATGTGTGCAATCGTGCTGTATGCGGCAATTTATTTTGTCTGGAAGCTGCCCCAGACATCGACGGGTCGGGCAATGCGCGCGATTCGCGAGAATGAGCTTGCCGCTGAGGTCAATGGCGTTAATAGTCTTAAAGTCAAAGTCATCGCCTTCACCATCAGTGCAGGCCTCGCGGGTCTGGGTGGCGCACTATATGCCGCAGGCTTTGCATACATCAGTCCGGATAACTTCAACTTCGCACGGTCAATTGAATTCCTGACTATGGTGTTGCTTGGTGGCGCACAGTCCGCCTTCGGTGGCGTGCTCGGGACGAGCTTGCTGATTTTGCTGCCGGAGTGGTTACGCTTTCTTAAAGAGGTTTATCTGGCGGCCTACGGCCTGGCAGTGATCCTTATCATGGTGTTCTTGCCTACAGGA
The DNA here is from genome assembly GCA_030650995.1 of Sheuella sp. Classification (GTDB taxonomy): domain Bacteria; phylum Pseudomonadota; class Gammaproteobacteria; order Burkholderiales; family Burkholderiaceae_B; genus Zwartia. The sequence continues at coordinate 48,343 of JAUSCY010000072.1, forward strand.
ATCTGGGGACTGATCAGCGCGCGGGTGGCTAAATACAAGAAGGTCGTACCAATCGATGTCTCCTCAATCGCCCCACTCGATGTCACCGTACCGATTACAGACCCGACACCTATTCTCAAGCTTGAGAATGTACAGAAGCATTTCGGCGGCGTCAGAGCCGTTGATGGGATCACCCTCGAGGTGACCCGCGGCACAGTCCACGCACTGATTGGTCCGAATGGTTCGGGCAAGACCACGACCCTGAATATACTGAGCGGTATTTACAAGGCAACCGCCGGCAAGATGAGTTTTGACGGCGTGGACATTACCGAAATGGCACCCTATGCACGGGCCGGTCTGGGTATGGGACGTACGTTCCAGAATATCCGTCTGTTCCCTGCCCTGTCAGTCGTTGAAAACGTCATGGTCGGCGCACAACGTGAAAATAATCCGATCGCACCCGGGCAAGCCGCCTTACGTGCACGCGCCTTATCGGCATTGAAATTTGTGGGCATGGCGGAAAACGCCGAAGTCATTGTGCAGAATTTACCTTATGGTCATCAGCGACTGGTTGAAATCGCCCGCGCGCTGGCCGGACACCCTAAGTTCTTGCTACTGGATGAACCTGCTGCGGGTCTGAACCAGACAGAAAAACAGGAGCTCGTTGCCTTACTCAAACGCCTCAGAGGACATGGCTTAACGATTTTCCTCATCGAACATGATATCGGTCTGATAGAACAAGTCTCTGACAGAATCACCTGCCTGAATTTTGGAAAACAAATTGCCGAAGGCGAGCCGAGCTATGTGTTGCGCCATCCTGACGTGATTACCGCCTATTTAGGGGAGAGCTCACATGGCGCTGCTTGAACTTAAAAATGTAGAAAGTTATTACGGCAACGTACAGGCGCTTAAAGGTGTCTCACTTCATGTTAACCAGGGTGAGATCGTTACCTTGCTCGGTGCCAATGGTGCAGGAAAAAGCACCACCTTACGCAGCATCTCTGGCCTGGTCTCTGTCACGAGTGGAGATATTTTATTTGACGGCCAGACTGTGTTGCACACCCCATCAGAAAAAATTGTCAGTCGCGGGATTGCACACGTACCTGAAGGGCGGAGAATTTTTCCGGGATTGACCGTCAAAGAAAACATCATGATCGGCAGTTCTGCCCGTGGCAATATCGGACGCGTGCAGCTCGAATCCGAAGTAGAGGAAATGTTTGAAATATTTCCTCCCCTTGAGAGGTTGTCCAAAGCACTGGGATGGAGTCTTTCAGGTGGTGAACAACAAATGCTGGCGGTCGCGCGCGGGCTGATGTCCAAACCAAAACTATTGTTGCTTGACGAGCCTTCGCTCGGCCTGGCGCCACTCATTGTGCAGCAGCTATTTGCCACGATTCGAAAAATTCGTGAACGGGGCATGACAATTCTGCTCGTGGAACAAAACGCCAATATGGCACTTTCAGTGGCAGACCGAGGCTATGTCCTGGTGACAGGCGAATTAACGGTCGAGGGCACACCCGAGCAACTGCTGAATAATGAAGAAGTACGGTCCGCCTACCTGGGAGGCGGACAGAAAAAATAAACGTTTTATCAAGAGCACATTTTTTTCCATAAATAGTTCAAGTTCTGTTTGCAATCAAAGCGCATGTTTTTTTTGAATTAAAAATTTATAAGAACAACTGGAGATATTTCATGAAAACTAAATTTTTTTCTTTGAGTGCTGCTGCATTAATGGCGGCAATCACGATCAATGTTCAAGCTGCAGATCCGATTAAATTCGGCATGATGGCAGAAAGCTCTGGTCCGAACGCTGAGGCAGGCGTCTATCAGATCAATGGTGCAAAAATGGCTGTTGAGGAAATCAATGCAGCGGGCGGCGTACTAGGTCGTCCCCTTGAGCTGCGCGCGGAAGACAATCAAAGTACGAACCCCGGTTCGGTCTTGGCGATTTCCAAACTAACCAGTGGCGGTGATATAACTGCGCTGATTGGCTCCGTACGCAGCACGCAGATTCAAGCCGTTGCACCGACCGTTGCGAAAGCCGGTCTGCCTATGGTGATTGGTGGGACCGACTACAGCCTGACGCACGTCAATAACCCATGGATTTTCCGTGCCCGCCCAAATGATGGCTACTCAGCGAAAGTCATCGCCGACTATGGCGTCAATACCCTGAAGCTAAAAAAATGGGCGATTGTGCACTCCACAGATGCCTTTGGCAACGGCGGTAAAAACAATCTGGTCGAAGCACTCAAAGCGCTCGGCATCACACCTGTTTCTGTGCAAGGCTTTACCAGTAACTCCCAGGATTTCACACCTATCGTATTAGCGATCAAACAATCTGGCGCGGATGTTATCTCGAGCTACATCGCCAACTCAACTGATGTGGGTATTTTCGCTAAACAATTGCGACAGCTCGGTGTGAATGCGACCTGGGTCGGCTCACCCTCCCTTTCAACCGACACGGCAATGAAACTCGCTGGCGATGCGTTGCATGGCACATACTCAATAGCTGATTACGCTGTTGAATCCAGTCCAGAAACAAAAGCTTATGCTGAAAAATATAAAGCAAAATACAAGATCGAAGCTGACCTGTACTCTGCCTGGGCGTACGATGCGGTCAAACTGCTAGCGATGGCAATCACAAACGGCAAGAGTACCAAGCCAGCTGACATCCAAAAAGCACTACATGGGATTCAGGGCTACAAAGGTGTCGAAGGCACGTATAACTTTGACAAAAATGGTGATGGATTACATGGTTACAACATCGTGAAAAACGAGAAGGGCAATATCGTATTCGTTAAACATATCGATTTTGCACCGAAGTAATTTGACCTGTACTGTCCATGTGTAAAGGTCACTCTCTCACAGAGAATGATTTGAATTTCTACACGGCCTACCTTAAGCTTTATGCATGCAGGTAGGCCGATTTCATTGAAGATCAAAATATGCAAAAAATACGTCTGGGTGCAATTTCCCGCAATTATTTCAATATGCCCATCTGGATTGCCGCGCATACAGGCATGTTTGAACAAGTGGGTCTGGACGTATCAATCGAGCTGTACGAACCGATCGACGAAGTCTGGAAAAGACTTCAGGATGGCAGACTGGATCTAGCACTGGGAGTCACTGAGCACATCATTCTGGATAGCGAAAGTGGTGGCCACCTCGAAATTATCGGTGGCAATGTCAACCGCTTGCCCTTCTCTCTCATCACAGGCAAGGGCATACATAGTTTTCAAGATATGAAAGGTCGCACAATTGGCGTGTCCTCGGTCCAGGCCGGTAGCTCATCGCTGGTGATGAAAATCATGGGATCGCACGGTTTGCACTATCCCCAGGACTACAACATTGTTGCTGTAGGTCCGATTCTCGCTCGGTGGGAGAAACTACAAAACGGTGAAATCGATGCAGGCCTACAAGGTGCGCCGTTGAACTATATCGCCCAAGACCTTGGCTTTCATTCCCTGTGCGAGCCGCGCGATCAATTCCCCTGGTTTCAATTCACATCATTGAATGTGGATGCTCACTGGGCCAAGGCACATCACGCAGCGGTTGTTGCTTTCATGAAAGCATTTATACGTGCGCATATATGGTTTTATGAGAATAAACAAGGCAGTCAGAACATTGCAATGCAAGAGACTGGCATCACAGCGCAATATGCAGATCGTGCATGGGAAGAATATACCTCTGCGGAAATATTCCCACGAGACGCTCGTGCTAACCCGGAATCGATCCAGTCCTTGATTGATATCAGCGCCTTGCTCAGGCATGTCCCCAAGCGCGCAGAGTCGCGCGCAAAATCCTATATCAATTCAGTCTATATAGATGAGGCAAATCTCGGATTAAGCGCAGGCTGACTGTTGCAGCCATTCACTGAAGCTCTTAACTGAAGATCTTAATTGTGAAGCCCTTGTCACCGCAGTGACGTTTTAGCCGCCTTCAATTCTGGGAATAAAGAAAACCTCACACCCGGCAGGAACTTTCTGGGTATAGACCACCTCGTGAATCACGCCATCAATCGCGATGGAAGTTTCTTCCTCGAGGTGCTCCCCCAATCCTGGAAACAGGGTATTCATCGCACTGAGAACACCGCGAACGGTGGTCGCCTGCACATTGAATTCCCTGACGCCACCGGTATAACGTCTGCTAAAACCGCCGGTCAACATGACCCGGACGGTTTGAGGCAAGTCGGTATCAGCCATTATGCGCGTCGATCGCCGCAAGCACCTTTGGAGGTGACATGGGCAAGTCAGTCATACGACAGCCTGTGGCCTGAAAAATTGCATTGGCCATTGCTGCCATAGGAGGCACGATGTTGGCCTCGCCAACGCCTTTGACTCCGAAAGGATGCAAGGGGTTGGGGACCTCGACAATCACAGCTTCGATCATCGGCAGGTCGGAAGCCACCGGGATTCTGTAATCCAGGAAACCTGCATTCGCCAGACGACCATTTTTGTCGTAGATGTATTCTTCGTTCAAGGCCCAGCCGATCCCCTGCACGACACCGCCATGAATCTGACCTTCGACATACTTGCGGTGAATCGCACGACCAACGTCCTGCGCGGCGACGAAACGCAACACAGTGACTTTACCCGTATCAGGATCAACTTCCACATCGCAGAACTGTGTTGAAAAGCCAGGAGCGTTACCACCCGCATTGACAGAGGCCTCTACACCGATCGGTCCACCTGTGACGGAGCGCTTGGCAGCGATCGCTTTAAGCGACAGCGGCGCAAAATCACCCACGCTCATATCAGCGGGTTTGGCAAAACCATCTTCCCAGACCACTCCGGTGACATCGACGTCCCACATCAGAGCGGCGCGCAAACGCAACTCATCAATGATCTTGTTACAAGCATCGACAACGACCATGCCTGTTGCAAAGGTCACGCGCGAACCGCCTGTTACGTGGTTATAGCCAATCGATGCTGTGTCAGCCACAGTCGAGCGCACGGATTCGTAAGGCACACCAAGCGTTTCTGCAGCCATCAATGCCATCGAGGCGCGAGAGCCACCTACATCCATACTACCGGTGGCGATAATGACGGTGCCATCTTCGTTGATATGCACGCTTGCGGTTGACTCTCCACCACCGTTGAACCAGAATCCTGAAGCTACGCCCCTACCCTGATTTTTACCCAGCGGTTTTTTATATTCGGGATGATCAAGCAGGACCTGAATCGTCTCAGCAAAACCGTCGTGAGAGTGTTTAGGTCCCCAGGAGGTCGGCGAACCAGCTTTTACTGCATTTTTTAAACGCAGTTTTAATGGATCCATACCGATTTTCGTAGCCAGAATATCCAGCACACTTTCAACAGCGAAAGCTGAGATCGGCGAACCTGGAGCGCGGTATGCAGCGGACTTGGGGCGATTGCTCACCACATCTAGCCCGACTGCGCGCGTATTGGCAATCTCGTAAGGAGCGAAGCAGCACATTGTCGCGTTCATGACGGGCGAGCCTGGAAATGCGCCCGCCTGGAACTTGAACAGTCCGTCTGCAGCAACGATAGTGCCGTCTTTTTTGACACCGATCTTGACCGTCATCGATGCGCCCGAGGTAGGACCTGTCGCTTTAAAAACATCTTCACGGCTCATCATGATTTTCACAGGATGTCCGGTCAGTCGCGAAAGCAGCAAAGCAACTGGCTCGACATAGACAACAGTTTTACCACCGAAGCCACCGCCGATCTCCGCCGGATGGACCAGCAGATCACTCAGATTAATGCCTAATAGTTTTGCAGTATAGGCACGCACAACAAAGTGCCCCTGGCTCGAGGACCAAAGTTCGCACTGACCGTCAGCGCCGTAGCGAGCCAGACATGCATGCGGTTCAATGTAGCCCTGGTGAACAGGCGCAGTCTTGAAACTCATTTCAACGACTTCGTCTGCCGAAGCAAATCCAGCCTCAAGGTCACCGACTTTAAACTCGGTACGCTTTGCAACGTTCGAAGGTTTCGTTGGCGCGGGCTCGACACCACGCGTGACCATGTCCGCATAGAGCAGCGGAGCGTTATCGGCCATGGCCTCGTCCACATCAATGACATGTGGCAACACTTCATATTCAACTTCGATCAGCTTGATTGCCTGTTCAGCGATTGCGCGTGTTGAAGCAGCGACTGCAGCCACTGCATGGCCTTCGTACAAAGCCTTCTCACGCGCCATGATGTTACGCGTCATGTGCCAGTAATTGACAGCGACGCGCTCAGGGCCAACGTAATCAAATTTATGATCTGGAAAATCCTTTCCGGTAATCACGCACTTGACGCCAGGCAATGCCAAGGCTTTCTCGACGTTGATCGAACGGATATTGGCGTGCGCATGGGGTGAGCGCAGAATTTGCGACCACAACATACCTGGCAAATCGTAATCTGCTCCATACTGAGCAACGCCAGTTACTTTTTGAACGCCATCGGGACGCACAGGACTGGTGCCGACAACCTTCATGGGTTTTGTTGAGTTCAGGTGAGTTGTCATGATTCAGGCTCCGCGCATTTCACGGGCAGCGTCAAGCACGGCCTCGATGATTTTGTTGTAGCCCGTGCAACGACAGAGGTTGCCTGCAAGCCAGAAACGCACTTCTTCTTCAGTCGGGTCAGGATTACGCTCAAGCAAAGCACGTGCAGCGATCAGAAATCCTGGCGTACAGATACCGCATTGAAGTGCGGCATGCTCAAGAAATTTACGCTGCAAAACATGTAGCTCTGCTCCATTGGACATGCCTTCGATCGTCTGAATTGATTTACCGTTAGCCTCGACACCGAGCACCAGGCACGAACAAACCATGCGACCATCGAGCGTCACACTGCACGCTCCGCAATCGCCTGTCCCGCAGCCTTCTTTGGTGCCGGTCATGTGCAGATCATCACGCAACACATTCAAAAGCGTCTGCTGTGTTTCGCACAAAAATTCTACTGGGTCACCATTAATGACCGTTGATACATGATGCTTAGACATTTATTTTTTCCCCTGGGCTCGGTTCAAGGCCACGACTGCCGCACGGCGAGCCAGCACACCTGCTACTTTGATACGGAACGCTTTGGTTCCACGTTTGTCATCGATTGGTCTGGCCGCGGCACTCGCAGCGGCGGCAAGCTTGGTTAAAGCTGCTTCATCAACCTTGGTACCAATCAAAGCTGCCGCAGCTTCCGGAACGAGCAACGCCCGCTCCGCCACAGCACCCAACACGACTCGCGCCTGTGTACAGACGCCCTGTTCGTCCAGGCTCAGATTCACAGCACAACCCACCACGGCAATATCCATCTCAGAGCGAGGGGTAAAACGCAAATATGCATCGCCCGAACGCGCAGGACGCTGCGGAAGAAAAAAGGATGTGACCAGCTCACCACGCGCGAGAGTTGTTTTACCTGGACCGGCTGCGATCTGCTCAACGGGTATCTCACGTACTCCGTTGGGGCCGACAATGCGTGCCACAGCCGATGCAGCGATCATCGCAGGCACCGTATCGGCTGCTGGTGAAGCATTACAGACATTACCGCCGACCGAGGCACGGCCTCGCACCTGAACAGAGCCGACCCAGTTCAGGCCATCCGTCACACCGGGCCAGACACTGACAAAAGCCTTGTTTTCGACCAAGTGCATACAGGGCACGGCAGCACCGAAACGATAACCACCGTTTTCGGTCGCGATGTTGGTCATTTCGCTGATTCCTTTGACGTCAAGAACCAGCTCGGGCTTAGTCATACCATTGCGCATCTGGATCAACAGATCTGTGCCGCCTGAAAGGACTTTTGCCAGTCCTTGTGTACTGGCCAGAAGCGCCGAAGCTGCCTCGACCGTTGTAGGTGATTCAAAACGCATTTCGTTCATCTCGCTTCCCTGATCATTTTTTGTCTGACTCCATTTATACCTAACGGATAATTCATTCTATTCTATATACAAAGTAAGTTAAAACAGGTTAGTAAAGTTAAAACCCGGCATAAGACCCCAAATAAAAAGGCATTAAGACAACATGAACCCAGCAATCGAATCTCAATTCAACCCCCGTACGACCGTACCAGATGTAGGTATCTACACCGCTCGGGGGGATAAGCTCAGCGCCCAAGCACGCGCCAACTATGCGTTTGAATCTGATGTGCGCTATGGAAATGGCCCTCTTGCAGACCTCGACTTTTTCCCCGCCAAGTCAGCAGGACGCCCACTTGTTGTGTTTTTGCACGGAGGTTACTGGCGCGCCAGGGATAAAAAAGACTATAGCTTTGTCGTAAATGCCCTGCATTCAGCAGATTGCTCGGTCGTTGTCATGAATTACGACCTCTGCCCCGCTGTCAAACTCTCTCAAATCGTCCAGCAAGTCAAAGACGGCTTAGTATGGCTTGCCTCCCAGGCTGAACGCTGGGATTTTGACGCTAAACAAATTTTTGTCTCCGGACATTCGGCAGGCGCACATTTGCTTGCTGCGGTGCTGGCGCAGACAGGCCAGTCTTATCAGCTTCCTGCAGGCATCATTAAAAAGGCGTATCTGCTCAGTGGTGTCTACGACGTCGAACCTGTGCTGGAAATTTCCGTCAATGAGGAAATTCGGCTTTTACCTGATGAGGTACACGCCATGAGCCCCTTGAGATTTAAATTCAGTCCGGAAACTTCGTACGAAATCTATGCCGGAGGTGGTGAGCCACGCGACTGGATTCGTGAGTCCAGCAGATTTGCCCAACATTTGAAAGAGCAAGGCTGTGCCGTCCAATATCAGACGATAGGTGACTTGAATCACTACTCCCTCATGTTTGAGTTTGAAACACCAGAGGGCCTTATTGCTTCACAAATTCGAAAAGACATCACACCGATCTAACAGTGAAGGATTGAATATGAATTTTACAAAACCCAGAGCATCCAGACTCGTGCTGCAATCATTGTTGGGATTGCTCGGTCTTTGTGCCGCGCAATCCTCATTCGCGCAAACAGCCTCTGCGAATAACGCCGCCGCCTATCCATCCAAGGCGATCAGACTGATCGTTCCTTTCGCACCCGGTGGTGTCACTGATACCAGCGGGCGAATCGTGGCGGAAGGTTTGTCCAGACGTCTGAATCAGCAAGTCATCATCGAAAACAAGCCTGGTGCCTCAGGAAATATCGGCGCTCAGTTAGTGTCCACGGCCTTACCGGATGGCTATACGTTATTGCTCGCACTCGATGGCACGCTGGTTATCAATCCACATGCTTATGAAAAAGTAGGCTTTAACGCACTTAAAGATTTCGCACCGGTCGCCAAGCTTGGCGACTCGGTGATCATACTGGTTGCAAATCCGGGCCAGCCTTTTAAAACACTGAAAGACATGGTGACTGCATCCAAAGCAACACCCCAGGGACTATCTTTCGGCACCTCCGGCAATGGGAGCATTACCCATATAGCAGGCGAATTACTGAAAGAAAAATCCGGAGCAAATTTAGTACACATTGCTTACAAAGGCGGTGGCCCTGCCGCTGCAGACGTGACGGCGGGTCACACACCTCTAGCATTCAGCTCTGCTTCATCGGTGAGCCAGTACATCCAGTCTGGCAAGCTGATCGCATTAGGCGTACCAAGCGCAAAAAGATCAATCGCTTTTCCTGACATTCCGACGTTTACTGAGTCAGGCGTGCCTGGTGTCGAACTCAATTCATGGGTGGGGATTCTTGCACCGACTGGCACGCCAGCACCGATCATTGACAAACTCAACAGGGAAATCAACGCGGTGCTCGCAGACCCAGCGGTCAAGGAAAGATTACTTGTCTCGGGCATCATCGCCGCGCAAGGCAGTCCTGCGGACTTTGAGAAGGAAATTCAAAAAGACTATGCGCTCTATGGCAATGTCATCAAGCAAGCCGGCATCAAGGTCAATTAGGATTCATCTCACATAGAAAAAAGGGCCTGAAATCACTCAGGCCCTTATCTCATTAGTACCGCAATTTAAATTAGCTTGCTTCGATTTTGATGTTGTTCTTCTTAATCACATCACTGAAAAGCAACGACGTCGCTTTCAGGTATCGCGCAAACTCTTCGCTTGGGCGATAGTCGTTTTCTACGGCGATTCGCATGAAAATCTCTGCAACATCTGGCGACTTCATCACAGTACCCATGGCCTGGCTTAACTGCGCCACAATTTCTTTGGGCGTACCTTTAGGTACCAAAACACCAAGCCATGCACCCAGATCAAATCCTGGTATGCCGGCAGCTGTCGCGAGAGGGGGAATGCCCGGCGTCACCACACTACCCTTTAAAAGCGAAACACCGTAAGCCTTGGCCCGGCCATCACGCACAAAAGGCATCGTCGCAGCTGCGGTCTCCAGGCAATACGTTACACGCCCAGTCACAACATCGGTCAAAGCGGGTGATGAACCTTTATAGGGAACATGCACGGCTTTCAATCCCAGTGCTGCGTTAAACGACTCGGCGATCAGATGCGCAGTCGCTCCCGTGCCTGAGGAAGCAAACGTGTACTTGCCAGGATTATCTTTAATCAGCTTGACCAGCGCCGCAGCGTCTTTCGCAGGAAAATCTGGCGCGGTGACCAGGACATAAGGAGACAGGCCCATCATCGCTACAGGGATCAGATCTCGCTCAGGGTCATACGGTGTAGGCTGAAACAAAGGCAAGACCGTAACGGGGCCACTGGAGCCAGCCAGGATCGTATATCCGTCACCAGCCGCCTTGGCAGCCATATCGGTGCCGATCATGCCGCCTGCTCCAGCCTTATTCTCCACTACGATCGACTGGCCAAGTACGCGCGTCAACCCCATTGCGAGCGCACGCCCACCTAGATCCGTTGCCTGGCCTGGTGGCCACGGCACAATCATTTTGATCGTTTTATTCGGGTAGGCACCCTGGGCTGCGGCATTGGCGGACAGTCCTAATCCCGACGTCAAAGCTAGTGCCGAAGCAGCGCCCAGCATTTTCCTGCGAGACGGATTGTGATCTGACGTGGATAATTGCGTTTCAGATTGCACAACTTCTACTTGTGGGTTTTTTTTCATGAATATCTCCTGGTCTTATTCTTTATACGTGCTCGCCGAGCGCTTTGGCGATCGGCCTGCAGTCATGGATAGTCTGGATCAGGCGCTTAGCTTTAATCAGTTGAATAAATTTGCACATGCAGTTGCAGCAAAACTTATCGCACTAAGTATCCAGCCGGGTCAAGCGATTGCATCCCTGTTACCGAACTCCCTTGAAGCAGTCTGGACATCTTACGGTATTAGACTGTCTGGTGCAGCTGAAATTCCACTGAGCTGGGGGTATACCCTAGATGAAATACAGTGGTGTGAAACTCTGGCAAAGTTTGAATATATCCTGACAACACGCTCGCGTGAGGCTGAGCTTCAGGCGATGGGGTTTCGCACACTCTGTGTAGAAGCGATGATCGCTATACACCATGCAAACACAATTCAGGATGTAGTAATCGATAGATTCCCTGCGGTGCGGGCGGAGCTGACTGGACGTATTCTTTTCACCTCAGGTACAACAGGCAAACCCAAGGGCGTTACCTATACGCACGGTGCCCGCTGGGCAGGTGAGCAACTGCTTAAAGCCACTCTTCCTTTTTTCCCCAAGCCGGGTGAAAAACTTCTCTTGATGACTCCCTTTGTTCATGGCGCTTCGCTACTGACTTATGCCTGGTGCGACTATGGTGGGACGGTTGTCCTTCATCAGGGCGTGGATACAGACCGCATCTCACCGCTATTACAGCGTGGAGAAATCACAGCAATTTTTGCTCCTCCGACAGTACTGGCAAAAATCACTTCAGCATTTGAAGGTCAAATCTTCGATTCAATCCAGTGTGTGTTTACCGGCACCCAGCCTCTCACTGCCGCGCTTTATCAAAAGGCTAGCAAAATGTTTGGTCATAATATTCGCGTTACTTATGGAAAATCAGAATGCGTCAATCCAATTACAGTACTGGACCCACAAGCCACGAGTGATTATTTTGCAGATCAGCGTAACGGTTCAGGCGCATGTGTCGGTTGGCCCGCTCCAGGAGTTGAAATAAAAATTGTTCAACATGAAACGACCGGACAAGTCATTTCCAGCACAGCGACTGAAGACGCAACGGACGGGGAAATTTACCTGCGTGCTTCACACATGTCAGCCGGGCTGATTGATCAAGATGGTTTCAGACCATATCTGCCTGATGGCTGGCACCAAACGGGAGACCTGGGACACTTTGACGAACAGGGGCGCCTGATACTGACCGGACGGGTAGCAGATGTTATCAAGACTGGCGGCTATCGGGTCAACCCAGATGAAATAGAGGCCGTACTCGCGCACAATCCATATGCGGCGCAGATTTGCGTCACCTCGATTCCCTCGGACTACTGGGGAGAAATCATCATTGCTGTTGCAGAAAGCGCTGATGCGAGATGGCAAAATCATTGCCAGTCATTGTTGAGTACTATGTCTCGTCACAAACAGCCGCGTCACTATTTGTCTGTGGACAGTTTGCCACGTAATCCACAAGGGAAAATCAGCAGAAAACAAGTTAGCAAAATGATTCTCCAGAGGCATCAGTTGAAGGACGGCCCTTACCCCGAATTACTTGCTCTCGATCCGCAACCAGAATGAACCTATGACCTCACATAAAAATAATAACGCAGCCTTTGAGACAACTTCTGTTAACAAGACACAACCAACTGGCGCAACAAGCGGGCTCATCGTAGTACGAATTTTTCTGGCGTTCGCCTCTGGATATTTTTTGTCTTATGCATTGCGCGCAGTCAATGCTGCATTAGCACCGGTTCTTGCCGAAGATCTCAAACTATCCGCAGGCGAACTAGGCTGGCTATCCTCTGCATATTTTTTAGCTTTTGCAGCGATGCAAATACCAGTTGGCATCTGGCTTGATCGCTATGGTGCGCGTCGTACCGAATCAGCACTCCTGATTGTGGCCGCGACGGGTGCGGCAATCGTAGGGGTGGGAGACTCTCTCTGGCTCAACTCACTTGGACGTATTCTGATTGGCGCGGGAGTCGCACCATGTCTGATGGCCTCTTATGCATACTTTCGACGCTGCTTTCCGCCAGCGCAGCAGCCGCGGCTCGTCATGGGGATGTTACTGGTTGGTGCAGCAGGTGCTCTGGCAGCGACACAGCCAGCACTGGCCATGGCTAACTGGATAGGCTGGAGACAGATCTACTTCATGTCAGCAGCCCTGCTGGCTTTGAGTGCGCTGGCCGTATACTTTCTGACGACAGACGCTGATCTTCAGTCACCCCAAGCGGGCGATCACACAGACAGCACTAACATCTGGAAGCTGACCACCCACCCCGTCATGTTAAGGATCGTACCAGTCTGCATATTTACGATTGGTGGATTTTCTGCGATGCAGACCTTATGGGCAGGACCCTGGCTCACCCAGACGTTAGGTATGAGTCCCGATCAAGCCAGCATGGTCTTGCTCTACCTGAACGCATCACTCATGGTGAGTTATCTTGTAATGGGAACTGCGAGCCCATGGTTATTGAAAACAGGCCTGAGCTTGGCTAAGCAGTCTCTTATCGCATTAATCTGGATACCACTTGTTTTTATCAGCATGATTGTCTGGCAAAGTCAGGCGTCATGGATATGCTGGCTTCTTTTTGCACCTGTTATTCCTGCAATGTTTTTGTTGCAAACACAAGCCGCCCTGGCCTTTCCCGGTAATGTGGCAGGCAGAATCCTGACCACATCCAACCTGATGATTTTTGTCGGAACCTTCCTCGTGCAATGGGCAATCGGACTGGCGGTTGATACCTTCAATAAACTCGGGATGACACACGCAGCAGCTTTAAAAATGGCCTTTATCAGTCTGGTCGTCTTGCAAATACTGAGTCTGATCTGGTTTGTGATGCGCGCGCCTGAACGCGCATCACAGGTCAAGCAGTAGTTTCCAAGCGCTTGTTTCTCAGCACTAGTCTTTGTTCGCCATACCCAGACGCTCAATCGTCTTTTTCTCAGTATAAAAACTATCTTTTGCGTATTTTGTGTAATCAGCCGTATTCATGTAAATAACTGGCTGGTCATACTGTTTGAAAACCGCAAGTACCGCTGGATCATCGAGTGTTTTCTTGAAGGTATCGTGAATGACCTTTACAACTTTCGGATCCATTCCTTTGGGACCACAGACACCAAACGGTGAGTCCGAGACAGTTTCATAGCCAAGCTCATTGAGCGTTGGCACGTCAGGCCAGCGTGTCGTGCGCTTACTGCCATAGGTGGCAAGCAGCCTCAACTTGCCCGCATCGACCAATGGCCCCCATCCAGTCGAATCACTCATCGCCATGACATGCCCCCCCAGGACAGCCTGAAGATTGTGGGCACTGCCCTTGAAGGGGATCTGGGAAAGCTTGATTCCCGCGCGTTGTGCAAACTCCTCGACTGCAAGATGCGGGCTGGTACCGGTGCCGGGCGTGCCATAAGTGAATGTATCGGGATTCGCTTTGGCGAAAGCAACAAGATCTTTGATATTTTTAATCGGTGAGTCAATCGGCACGACTAACCCGAACGTATAACCCGTCAGGCAGATAATCCAGGTAAAGTCCTTAAGTGTGTCGAACTGAACTTTTTGCATGTGTGGAATACGAAACACACCGACCGGGATTTGCGCCAGCGTATAACCATCTGGTTTGGAGTTAATCAATTCAACCGCGCCAAGTGTGCCACCCGCACCAGGCTTATTCTCGACAATCACACTTTGTCTCATAATTTTTCCTGCGCTTTCGGCCAGTGCACGCATGACAACATCTGTCGATCCACCCGCAGGCCAGGGGCAAATAAGCTTGATAGTGCGAGTGGGAAAAGTCTGGGCACTCGCATAACCTGGCAATAGTGATGTAGCAGCCAAGGCGGCTGTTGAAGCGAGAAAGTCACGGCGATCTGTCATTGTTGTCTCCTACCTTCTTTTATATGTTTATTAAACACATGGTAAATCCCGATTTACTCCTTGGCAAGCACAGACGTATTCTTTGGGCTGAGTAATTAAAGCAAGTAGTCGTTAAAGCGAGTGTTAAATATCCATCCTCGCTCACAAAGAAAATAAAAGTGAGAATTACGTGAAAATAATGAAAAAACTCTTTACTGGCTGCGCGCTGGTATTGCTTGCAGGCTCAGCGTTGGCACAGACACCAACCTATCCCTCAAAACCTATCCGCTGGATCGTTCCCTACACACCAGGCGGGTTCACTGACAATGTGACACGGTTGGTCACTGCAAGACTCCAGACATTGCTTGGTCAGACGATTGTGATTGAAAACAAGCCCGGGGCGAATTCAATTATTGGCGCCGACATGGTGGCCAAGGCTAATCCCGATGGATATACCATTCTGACTGTCATCACCGCCCATGCAGCCAATGCAACTTTGTATGAGGGACGTTTGCCTTTTGATCATTACAAATCACTTGCTCCAATTTCTCTGGTGGCGATCTCGCCTTTAATCCTGACCGTCAGTAAAGATTTTCCAGCCAAAAATGTAAGCGAACTCATTGCCTACGCCCGGGCAAACCCTGGCAAAGTGTCATTCGGCTCTTCAGGGGTTGGCTCAGCCGCACACTTGACTTCAGAATTGCTCGCCCATACAGCGGGCATTCAAATGGTGCACATACCTTATAAAGGTACTGCACCCGCACTGGCGGATCTGATGGCAAACAATATCCAGATGCTTGTCGATGTGCCTAGCTCCATGATGCCTCACGTCAATAGCGGCAAGGTCAACGGTATTGGCATGTTCGCCAAGGATCGCCTGCCCGTTGCGAAAGATGTCCCCACCCTGCCCCAGTCAGGCGGACCTGCAATCGTGTCCTCGAGCTGGGTCATGTTCCTGGCACCTGGCGATACACCTCCAGAAATAATCAACAAACTCTCGCAGGCCGTAAACGAAGTCGTTCAAACACCAGAGCTCAAAACCCGTTTTGCTGATCTGGGAATTATTGCAATTGGTAGCACTCCCGCGGAAACGAAAACTTTCCTGAAAGATGAAATCAACAAATGGGGCCAAGTTATCAAGACAGCCAATGTGAAGGCTGAATAACAGAAGGTTGAATAACACTCGCGTACGCTTAAATGAAGAAGATCACGGTGACAACAAATATCGTCATTGTCACCCCTGCTAAATCAGGTACCTTGCATGGCAACAGGACGACCGCGCTGCGCTGGGAGCAACACCTCTGCGCAGCGGGTTTCCAAACCGAAGTCCTGACAGACTGGCAGCAAGGCAATCAGGACATCATGATTGCCCTGCACGCTGCACGTAGCCATGCATCGATGCGTGCATGGAAACAGCATCATCCAGAAAAACCATTGATTCTTATCATGACAGGCACGGATTTATATCGTGACTTGTTTGCAGGTAATGCCCAAGCGCTGGCGTCACTGGCACTAGCCGATCAGATTGTTCTATTGCAGCCTGAGGCAATCAAATGCATTCCCGAGACGTATCATTCGCGCTGCCGAGTGATTTATCAGTCAGTTGCTGCCCGCCGCCGTATTCCAAAACACGGACGATGTTTCATGGTGACAGTTATTGGGCATCTTCGCGATGAGAAGGATCCCTTACGCACAGCCCACGCATTGCAGCGCATACCGAAAACAAGCCGTATACAAGTTTTTCATCTGGGTATGTCCATGCAGGAAAAATATACGCATGAAGCACAGAGACTGGCTTCTCTGGATCAACGCTATCACTGGATTGGTCCTCGCCGACATCAGGACACGATGCGCTGGCTTGCCAGCAGTGAACTGATGGTCATCTCAAGCATCATGGAAGGTGGTGCGCATGTTGTATCGGAAGCGATCGCCCTGGGCATCCCCGTGATTGCCTCCGACATTGATGGAAATCGTGGCCTGCTAGGCAATGACTATCCTGGATTTTTTCCTGTCGGCGATACCGCCTCACTATCAAACCTCTTAAGCCAGGCAGAGTCAGACCCCGCATACATGCATGCGCTGCATGAGTCACTCGAAAAACGACAGGAGCTTATCAATCCAGCGAGAGAGTACAGCGAGATTCTGAAGCTTGTCAATGAACTACTCGACAAGCAGAGTGCATGATTCGGACTGTTTAGAACTTTACGTTTTACAACTGTTGTTCTTTAAGTTCAGCTTCAGATACGTGGAGTTCAGCCTCAGATACGTGCAAAAAAAACAGCAAACCATTTTTGTGAGTCAGTCCAGTACTCAGCCTCGGAAAATCCAGCCTCAGATAGCATTTCCATGAATGTTTCAATCTGATATTTATAACTATTCTCTGTGTGTATTGACTCACCTGATTTAAAGTGGCGCTCACCCCCTGGCCAGGTGACGACCAAATCACGACGCGCATACAGATGCATCTCAATACGAGACAATGCCTGATTGAAAAATGCATCGTGTCCCCAATCAGAAAGATTAAAGTCACTAGAAATCAGACTATTTATATGCGTCAGCATATTGCGGTTAAACGCGGCGGTAATGCCTAGCTCATCGTTATAAGCAGCGTGTAAAATCTTATCGTCTTTGACTAAATCTACTCCAATGAGCAGTCCACCCCTTTTAGCACTCGCAGGATTCGATTGTTGTGGCGCAATAGAATTATCAGCCAACGCTTTAAACTTTTTTAATAAACCGACGGCTTGATCAGGATCAAAGTTTCCGATCGACGAACCAGGGTAAAAACATATTTTTCTATCATTGCGCATTGCTTCAGGCAGCGTAATGGTTTGTGTCAAATCCGCACTCAGCGCACGCATATCAATATCCGGATAAGCCTTACGCATCTGTACCAGAGCGCTCTCCAGGAAGTCTCCAGAAATATCAATTGCCAGATAATTTTTAGGTTGAACGCTTGAAAAAAGCTCTCCGGCCTTATGACAATTTCCCGCCCCTAAATCTATAAGCGTATCAACTGAGCCTAAGGCGCGAGCAATCGCTTCGCGATGAGCACTCATCACGGACTGTTCGCTACGCGTGGGGTAATACTCAGGCATCATCGTGATCAGTTCAAACAGTCGACTTCCCACCGCATCATAAAAATACTTCGGTGAAATAAAAGCACTGTCATTTAACAGACCATCAATGATTGATTGATTATTCATATTTCAATAATAAAAAGGTTAACCTGCGCAGTGAATTTGAATACGCCGTAATCGGGCACTCAGCGCATCAACAGCGATCACAAGTACAAACATCGCGATCAGTGCGGTAGAGGCTTGAGACTCACGCAAGAGAGACAACTCGTAATACAAAATTTGTCCTAAGCCACCTGCACCGACAAATCCCAGAATAGTGGCCATGCGAATATTCATCTCCCATCGGTACAGGGTGTAGGACAATAACTGGGGGGCAACTGCTGGCAACGTTCCATAGAAAAATGCGGTAAAAGGCCTCGCACCACTCAGAATAAGTGCGCGCGCAGCGTCATCAGAGCGATTTTCGAGTGTTTCGGCGAACAATCGTCCCAGCACACCGATTGTGTGCAGCGCAAGTGCCAGCGTACCCGCAAAGGGCCCCAGGCCGACGAGAAGAACCATTAAAGTTGCCCAGACGAGTTCTGGTACAGCACGTAAAAAATTTAATAGTAATCTGACGCTTTGCTTTAAAAGCTGACCGAAGCGACCAGTTGCAGGTAACGCGAAAAGCAATCCAAACAGAGCAGCGAGCAAGGTCGCGACGGCTGAAATAGCAAGGGTTTCAATTGTGCCGTAGGCAACTTTGAGTAAAAAATCCGGACTCAGATCTGGCGAAAAAAAACGCGCTACAAAAGTACGCATGCTGGAAAGCGACTGCGTACTGAATAATTCAAATGGGTTGAATTGCAGAAAACTAAAACTTGCGCAGACAGCCGCAATGCAAACTAAGGACAGGGCAAAACCTCGCCAGGGCATTGCAGGTTTAGGATATATATTCATGGAAGACCCTTGCGGATCAAGTAACTGACCAGATCAGCCACGAATACAAGGATCAGGAACACGATTACGATACTCGACACTTCGCTTGCGTTGAGCATTTTCATTGATTGATCCATCAGTTGACCCAAGCCACCTGCACCAACAAAACCCATAATGACGGATGCGCGTATCGCACATTCCCACCGATAAACAGTATAGGATGCGAGCTCCTGTGCAGCGCCAGGCAAAAGACCATATAAAAATGCCATGGTTCGGCCGCTGCCTGACAGAAGCAGTGCTCGGCAAGCTCGCGTATCGCTTGACTCAAGGATTTCCGAGTAAACCTTACCTAGCATTCCTGAGTAGGTCAGCGCGATTGCCAGTACACCCGCGGCAGTCCCCAGCCCAAAGACGCGAACAAGCAAAAGTGCCCAGACAATTTCAGGAACGCCGCGGAGGAATAAAAGTAAAAAACGCGCACACATACGTAAAACATATCCAACACCCCGGCCCGGACCAGGACCGATTCTGGATATAGAAAGACTGTAGGTCAATAACAAACCAAGGGGGATAGCAAGCAATATGGCCAGTGCGATTCCAGCCGTCGCCATTGCGAGCGTTTCGATGACAGCGGTTAAAAGCAGCGTTAAAAACTCTGTGCTAGTTGCAGGTGGGAAAAACTGAGAAAGAAAATGAGCAAAAACATCCAGATTTTCAGAATCAAATATTGCGAAAGGATCAAACTGAGCGATGATCAGCAATGGCCAGAGGATGACTATGCCTAGAATGACAGACAACAGCCTTTTACCTGCAGCGGGATCGCGGGCAGGTGCTGGGGCTAAAACAGAATGTATTGATGTATTCAAATACGCCACGCTATGGTTCGCAAGGCTCAGTATCTGCGAGTGTGATGCCTTGCAAGGGAATCGCTCCAGATTCTGCGTCATAGAGGTCGTTTAACATCGCGCGGGTCACTTGCAAAACAGGTAAATCAAATGCAATACGTCCAGACTTGATACCAATAATGCGCTCAAACCATTTCAGAGCGATATCCACCGCGTGCAAACTCGCAACAAACGTCACACCACCCTGCGAGGCCGTGGCGTGAAGTTTCGAAATCGTGATCTCAGACAGTGTTGGATCCATCGCTGACACAGGCTCATCAGCCAGTATCAGCGATGGAGACTGATACAAAATCCTTGCGACGCCGACTCGCTGTAGCTGCCCGCCTGAAAGTACATCACAACGCTCAAAAATTTTATCTGCGATCTCGAGTTGCTGCAGCACATGAAACACACCCGGAATATCCTGAGGATAAATCAAGGACAGTAAAGCACGCGCCTGAGACCACTGCCCGAGTTTTCCAGCAAGTACCGCCGTGATGACACGCTGTTTGGCAGGAAGTGGCGGCTGCTGATGAATCATTCCAATCTGCGTGCGCAAACGACGCAATGCAGACTTATTTAATTGCCAGACATCCTGACCAAGCAAACTGATTGCGCCGGCGCTTGGCCGCACAGAGGTCGCTAATAAATTAAGTAAAGAAGTCTTTCCCGCACCAGATGAGCCGATCACGGCGATTTTTTCACCACTGCGCGCATGCAATGAAATGTCTCGCAAAGCACTGTGGCCATTCGGATGAATAAGCGAGACATTATTTAATTCAAATGCAGGTTTCACTTAATTAACCCAGCCGAACGGGCCGCTTGTTCGATACCGTCGTAATTCGATGCTTTTGTTGGAATGAATTTCGATGCGCGCTGCAAATCCATCAACTCTTTCTGACCCGCGTCCGACGCGTCAAGCTTTAGAAATGCGGCAGCAATTTTTTTAATCAGCTCAGGATCGAGATTGCCACGGACTGTCCAGTTGTAATCAAAGTAGGGAGGCGTGGTCTCAAGCACTCTTACTTTTTTTGCATTTTCATTGCCTGTCTCAATTAGCTTATCCCAGACTGATGCGTTTAGTACGCCAGCCTGTGCCTTGCCACCGGCAACAAACGCGACCGTTGCGTCGTGCGCACCAGAAAAGGCGATATTTTTAAAGTCTTTGTCTGGATTGATTCCGGCTTGAATCAAAAAATAACGTGGCATCAAATGACCCGAAGTCGATGAAGGTGAGCCAAAAACAAAATTCTTACCCTTCAAATCGGCCAGAGTTTTAATGGGGCTATCTATCGGTACGATAAACCGGCTTGTAAATACCTCATCTTCCTTACGCTGAACAATTGGGATAGCTGTTCCATTTGTGCGGATTTTGGCCTGTACAAACGTAAAGCCCCCCAACCAAGCCATATCGATCTTGTCTGTTGCAAGCGACTCAACGACCGCGGCATAGTCTGTGACGGGAATAAACTGCACACGCATCCCTGTCTCTTTGGCGAGGTAGTCACCGAGAGGTTTAAATTTACGCTGCAACTCAGTTGGAGACTCATCAGGAATCGCCGAAACTCTCAACACGGGTTGCGCCTGCGTGGCCACAACAGGCACGCCTGCAAACAAAAAGGCAGACATCGCGAAAAGACAACGTGAGAGATATCTATTCAGTACTTTGGATGAGGTGAACATAGTTGATCTCTATCAAATGGGTATCAAAGTTAAAAGAAAATTAAAGTGAGTTATGCGCGAACAACTACGCCACTGCCCTGCACAACCTGACCAATCTTGCGGGCATCTTCAAAACCATGCTGTTTGAATAATGCGAGGACAGCCTGCTCGCTCGCCGGATCGCAGGCGAGTAATAATCCACCACTCGTCTGCGGGTCAGTCAGAAGATTTTTTTGCCAGTCTTCAATACTTGCGTCCAGCTGAACTTCCGCACCAAATCCAGCCCAGTTTCGCGCTGAAGCACCGGTCACAATATTCTGTTTTGCAAAATCAACGGCCTGTTCAATGACCGGAATGTCTTTCCAGTTCAACTGCCCCTGCACCTTGGCACCACGGCACATTTCAAGCAGATGACCAGTCAGTCCAAAGCCTGTTACATCTGTCAAAGCATGCACGCCAGGCATATCAGCCAGTGCCACACCAGGTGTATTGAGCTTGGTTGTATAGCGAATCATCGCCGCATAACCGGCATCATCGAGTTTTTCCTGCTTGAGTGCCGCACTCAATACACCGACTCCAAGAGGTTTGCCCAAAATCAGGCTGTCACCGACACGTGCACCGCTGTTTCGTTTGAGCTTATCAGGATGAACGATCCCCAACACAACGAGTCCATAGATCGGTTCAACCGTATCGATCGAGTGACCCCCGGCAATTGGTATTCCTGCTTCAGCGCAAACAGCCTCACCGCCAGCGGTAATTTTTTGAATCACTTCAACAGGTAATACATTGATCGGCATACCAAGCAGGGCCAACGCAAAAATCGGCTGTCCACCCATCGCATAAATATCAGAAATAGCATTGGTAGCAGCGATACGCCCAAAATCGTAGGGATTATCAACAATCGGTGTAAAAAAATCGGTCGTGGCGATGATTGCCTGATTGGGATTCAACAGATAAACAGCAGCGTCCTCATTATTTTCACTGCCTGCCAACAATGCAGCAGGCAGATTTCTGATTGGTGATGCTTTCAGAATATCGCTTAGTACACCAGGTGCAATCTTGCAGCCACACCCGCCGCCATGGGCCAGTGAAGTCAGTCGAATTTCCGGTTTGTTCATGTTTGTCATCCTTTAAATAGTGAAAGACTTGCTTGCTTCACATGGCGCAGGTTCTAAACCCACAAAAAATATCAGATCGGTGTTTTTGATAAAAATTTCTATAACCCGGGCGTTTCATTCTGTCTGGCGTGATCCAGCTTGCACCACGCAGCACCTGGTGATGCCCATCCATCCAGGGTTCTGAATAATCATGGTAAGGATCAGAGGAAAATCCTACGAAAGGACTAAACACTGACGAGGTCCACTCCCAGGTAAAAGAATGGGCAACCTGACCTGAATGAAAAGCGGAGCTCTCGCCTAAGCATTGCCACTCTGCCTCGGTGGGCAATCTTCTGCCCTTCCACGCACAATACGCTTGAGCAAGATCATAGCTGAGATGAACCGCTATCGCTTGAGGAGAAAGCTTGCGCCATTGAGTGAAGCGACGCTCAAACCACTCACCCGATCTGAACTCCCAGTATTCAGGTTTTAGGTCAGCACCTGCCTGGCTAAGAAAATCAATGATTTCCTGATTTGTCACGAGCGATGGTGAAATCGCAAAGGGTTCAAGTGCAACGGTGTGCGACCACTTTTCATTATCAAAGAAAAATCCTTGACCTGGCTGAGCCCCCATTTGAAAGGATCGTGCATCAAACTCGATATCACCTCGGCTGGATAACAAGGTATTTAAGGTTTCGATTTCAAGTTTCTTTTCTTCAAATCGCTTTTGAAGATGTTCAGGTAATGGATACCCAAGACTTTGTCGCGTGTAAGCGAATGCCTCGTTGTGCATGTCCTGATGAAAAATCGCAAGCTGAACAAAATAAGCGGTTTGCAGATCAATAGAATTCACAAGCAGTGATTGTGTTTGATTGAATATGCCGACCAGATAACTCCTGGTCTGCGTGACATTGGGTAATTCAAGTTGCCATCTGGTGTCATGGGCGATATTCGATGAGTTATAAAAATGATCTGAACCCTTGAGGAAAGAGGGGTTATCGCTGAGCCCCTTTCTATGAATCCATAACTCGCTGAACCAGGCTACGTGGCCAAACTCCCAGAGAGGAAGATTGACCTTTTCACTTTGACGGATATCTAGCATCTCACTGGATAAATCATCAAGCAACGACAAGGTCAACTCTTGAGACTCAGATAACCAACACGCCATTTGGTGCGCGCTCGGTGGCGGTGCGTAATCATTAAAGTCAGTCATTCACTTTTCAACTTGATACGGCATGACGATCGGCTCGCAGTTTGAGCCCGCGAGGCACTAGCCAGACCTCGGAAAATTCAAACAAGGCATGGACTGCGAGCGCTAACCCCGCAGCAGGAATCGCACCAGCCAGCAACATCAGATGATCGTTGAGTGCAAGACCCTGAGCGATTCTTTCGCCAAATCCACCTGCACCGATGAACGCAGCAATGGTGGCCGTTCCAACATTGATCACTGCGGAAGTTTTAATGCCTGACAAGATACTGCGCATCGATAGTGGCATCTCAATCGTAAACAAGCGGTAAAAACGACCTAATCCGAGCATTTTTGAGCACTCTTGAATATCGGCGGGTATATCACTGAGACCTGAATAGGTATTGCGGACAATTGGAAGCAATCCATACAACACTAAAGCACATATCGCAGGGACGGTACCAATTTTTCCTAGTAACGGAATAAACAAGGCGAACAGCGCGAGTGAGGGGATCGTGTGAATCACACTCACTGTGCCGAGTACAAACTGCCGCACAGCCGGTAATTCAAAACTCAACACACCCAGCGGCACACCAAGCAGGATTGAAAAGATAAGAGAAACAAAAACCAGTCGCGTGTGCTCACCAAGCAAGCGCCAGAAATCATTAGCAAAAAGAGTATTCAGAAAATTACGGGAACTCTGGGGCGTGTTCTCCCCAGCTAAAAATGTGCGTGCAATCTGCAGGAAACCTATTTTGTCTTGCTCGGCCTGACTATTCATATCGATCATCACCGATTCTGAAATCGTATCTTTCAGTTTTTCCAGAGACACCCATGTTTTTGGCAGGCGCACCGGCAAATCGGACCGGTGTAACAGCACGGCCTCATAAGCAGGAAAATAGTGGCGGTCATCCTCAAGAATCAGTAAAGGATAGCGTTTGAGCATCGCGTCTGTAGTGTAGGCATCGATCACATCAATTTGCTTTGCCTCCAGCGCACCATAAATCAGGCCATGATCAATGCCTCGTGGGGTTTGTTGAGGTAAGTCATAACGTGCTTTTAAGCCAGCCCATCCGTCCTGACGTCCAATGAACTCCTGGGTCAGGCCCATTCTCAACTGCGGATGTTTGGTTAAATCTGAAATTGAACGGATATTTAACTGCTCAGCAAGATCTCTGCGCATAGCTAGAGCATAGGTATTATTGAATCCTAGCGGCACGCCTGCAGAAAGACCGAGTGGCGCCAATAACTGATTCATTTCTCGCAGATCAAGGTCTTTCGGACTTTGAAGGATTTCGCGCGCAATCGTACCGGTGTACTCGGGATAAATATCGATTTCACCTGCTTTGAGTGCCGCGACTAATATCCCGGTATTACCCAGCCCAGAGCGCAATATCACTTGCGCCTCATGTGCACCCTTCGCTGTCAGGGCAATCACTTCACCTAAAATATATGACTCAGTAAAACGTTTTGAGCCGATGGTCAGCGTCTTGTTCGTATCCGCCAGAACAGGCTGAATGATGACCAAAAACCCAACAATGAGACACACGCATAAAGCCGAACATTTCAACAGCCATTTCATGATGCGGCACTCGTCTGCGGGAAAGTCTCCTGACGCCACGCAGAAATAAATCTGGTGACAT
Source organism: Sheuella sp. (assembly GCA_030650995.1). Lineage (GTDB taxonomy): Bacteria > Pseudomonadota > Gammaproteobacteria > Burkholderiales > Burkholderiaceae_B > Zwartia. The sequence goes on from JAUSCY010000072.1 coordinate 73,617, forward strand.
AAGGCGTTGAAGGATTATTCATAAAATCGGCCATGACACCATCCTGAACAACCGATCCCTGATCCATCAATACGAGATGTTTCGCCAGCAACTGCGCCTCAGTCAAATCATGAGTGACCAGTAAAACGGTTTTTTGCAATTGTGCAAATAAAACCCTGAGCTCTTGTTGCAGATCGTGTCGCACAATAGGATCCAGCGCCCCGAGCGGCTCATCGAGTAACAATATCTCAGGGTCAAGCATCAACGCGCGCATCAGCCCGACGCGCTGGCGCTGCCCGCCCGAGAGCTCTTGCGGATAACGCGACATCATTTTCAGAGGGAGTGACACAAGCTTGCAGAGTGACTCAAGGCGATCTTGTAAAAAATCACGATCCCGCTTGAGATAGCGTCCGACAATCAAGACATTTGCTTCTACAGACAGATGCGGAAATAAGCCGCCTTGCTGAACCATAAAGCCGAGTTTTTGGCGATATACCGGCAAATCCATCTGAAAAATATTCTGACCGTCAACTAAGATTGAGCCCTGGTCGGGGGCAATCAGTGCGCTCAACAGCCTTAAAACGGTTGACTTGCCTGAACCACTCGAGCCAATCAAAGCAGTAGTCGTGCCTTTTTCGAAGGATAAATTGACGTTTTTAAGTTCAAAATCATCACTCAAACGTTTAGATACAGACAAAAAACTGATCAAAATGACCTCAACATCAAAGACGACTATACAGTTTGAGCTGCCGTCACTTATATTAATTGGAAAAACTTCTGCTCAGAGTAAAAGAATATGAATAGCACTACAGCTGCCAAAACGGCAGGTCCTGATATCTCGGCACAAAGTGCCGCAATCCCGATTCTGGTTTCTCTGAGTTTTTGTCATTTGCTCAATGATCTCATCCAGTCATTGATCCCTGCTCTATACCCCTTATTCAAACAGGAGTTTGACCTGGATTTTGCGCAAATTGGCATCATTACACTCGCTTTTCAAATGACAGCCTCGTTGCTTCAACCCACGGTGGGGTTTTATACCGATAAAAAACGACAGCCCTTTTCGCTTGCCTTTGGCATGTGCTCGACACTGATTGGACTGTTGCTTTTATCCGTCGCACACAATTATGTTGCGATTCTGATTGCAGCGTCACTGGTTGGTACAGGCTCTGCTATTTTTCACCCTGAGGCCTCACGCGTTGCACGCATGGCTTCGGGTGGCCGCTATGGAACGGCACAAGCTTTCTTTCAGGTGGGCGGCAACCTTGGTCAGGCATTCGGACCATTGCTGGCAGCATTTATCGTATTGCCACGCGGCCAGGGTGCGATTGCCTGGGTTTCGCTGGCGGCCTTAGTCGGCATGTCGATCCTGACACGGATTGGTCTCTGGTACCGGGCCCGCACACGCCCAAGCCAAACGGCAACAGCCAAGTCACGCGTCAATACCCATGGACTATCCCAAGGGCGGGTTTTGTTCCTGATCAGTATTCTGATGCTTCTTCTTTTCTCAAAGAATGTTTACAGCTCAAGTCTCACATCATTTTTTACTTTCTATCTTATTGAGCGCTTTAATTTGCCGATTCAAGCAGCTCAAATCCAGCTGTTCATTTTCATGGCGTCTATCGCAGTAGGTACTCTAGTGGGTGGTGCGCTAACTGATCGCATTGGCCGGCGCCCCATGATCTGGATCTCGATTCTGGGCACCCTGCCTTTCACGCTGGCACTACCCTACGCAGATTTGTTCTGGACAGGCGTTCTAACTATTATTATTGGTTTACTGATGGCCTCCGCGTTCCCTGCGATCCTGGTGTTTGCCCATGAGCTGATTCCTGGTCGCGTCGGACTCGTCTCCGGGATATTCTTTGGTCTGTCATTCGGATTAGGCGGCCTGGGTGCCGCCTTGATGGGCTACATCGCCGACTCACATGGTATTTCTTATATTTACATGCTGTGCTCTTATCTACCGGCCATCGGTCTGGTCGCCTGGTTCCTGCCGGACCTGACACCACGCAATGTTGAAATCTAGCGAAAATGCAAAATAAATATCACTATTCTGACTTACCGAATTTTTGGCATTTCATCACAGATCTTGTCAGAGCTGTGAGCGCTAACCACGAGCTCCCTTCGGGCTTAACGCTCTTGCTTATTTTGATGCTGACCGTTCATGGATTATTTGTACTTTTTCTGACAGTCCTTTTTCACCGTGCGGTAGATAAATATCTGAAACCAAAAAGCTTATTTCTCTCAGGCGTCCTGTATTTTATTGCGATCAATCTGGTGTTCTTCAGCCACTTTGCAGATTTATTAGTCTGGACATACGCCACACTCTTCGTTGGCGCAGTCGAGGATCCGATCAACGCTTTTTATTTTGTTGGCGAGATGTATACAACGCTCGGGTTTGGCCAATTCAGTGTTGCGCCAGAGTGGCGAATACTACCTATTATCATTTCAATAGGCGGTATTTTTTCAGCGTCGATCTCCGCTGCAGCCTTGTACTCTATGCTCAACGCATTGATCGGAAAATTCAAATATTCTCCTCTCGAAAGCGGAAAAGGATTTTAATTAGCCAGGGTAAAGAGGTGCGTTAACTGCAGCATCTGTGTGCATCACACCTCCACGCACGCCTGGCTCGACAGAACCGTATCGCTGCGCGAACACTTCAGGCAATGCTCGCGCCTCTGACGAAGACAACCATAACCGGAGCAAATGACGCTTTTTAGCAGGATCGCTCCAGTCCTCGAACGCAGTACGATCATGCAGCAAGTTATGGTTATGCACAAATTGCATATCGCCAGGCTCAAGTCTCATCAGGAAATTCAGTCGCTGATCATTGGCTAACTGATCAAAACAATCAAGCGCCTCCACATGCAGCGGCGTCAACCGCAGAGCATCTTCAAAGCGCTGGGCAGAATCAATATACTGACGCTGATAGATTGTCGACATCAGCCCCTCATACCAGTTAAATACTGGAATTTCAAAAAACGGTTTTTGACCTTCTGGAACTTCTCCCCGGCGATCGGTTGCAATCGGATCAAATAATGCGCAAGCTAACTCAGGATAGTCTCGACGCATTTCGTTATAAATAGTATTGGAGGACACCAAGGCGGAGTCGCCACCTGATTTAGCCTGCTGTAAACAAATCAGTCCGACAATATCGCTTGAGTCAGTATGGTAAGTCTGGCGTTCGTGAGTCTGATAAATTCGGACCTGTGGATCATCCGCACGCAACCCCATATCAATCACATGGCCGAGCAAATGACCTTTTGCATTTTGCGGACGTGCATTGCCTAAATGTGCTCCCAGGCCGTAAAAGACCGCAGCACTCAACGCTCTCGACCACTCTTGGACGGGGACTGATCGGATCAGGGCAAAGCCGGCGCCATGAATCAGTCGGTCATGTATTGCGCGCAAACGATGACCCAGGGTGGGGAGAACAAAGTTGTCGCGGTTGATGCAACTGATATCGGAATTGATTGAGAGACAGCGTGTGGCGGCCGTTTCGAGCTCCCGGATCTCTGAATCGTTGAGTATGAACTGCCAGTCCGCACGTGCGTTGATTTCGGGGCCAAACCAGGCGGCTGGAGTGTCGATTTGGGGAGGAAGTTGATTGATACGCATCATGTGTGGACTGAAGATACCTTGGGTGATTGAAACTCTGCGACTAATGTTGAAGCTCTGGGACTAACGTAACGAATAAGAATACAGACAGCTTGCAACGTCATGTCGCTACAGCGTTGCATCGCTGCAGATTATATAGACAGCAGTTGCACCGGCAACACAACTGTCACACGCACAAGGCATAATGGAATCTGCAAATAATATTTAAAATACGTCTCATTCTTATTTTAAGTGTCTAACTTACAATTCTGCTGGTCTAAATCAATTGCATGTCTATGCTGCAAGTTGGTTATTTTTTTATCTATACATACCTGTTCGTATCTTGAATGTAATTTTTTTCTTCTTTGGAAAACGTAGCCTGCGCGCAATGAACTTGGTTGTGCTGCTTGCGTTCGCCCAGTCCAGTTATGCCACAGATGAAGACTTCCAACATTTCACAGCAAAAGTACAAAGCACCTGGGTCTGGCAAAAACACCCTTCTTTTAATGCCCCCTATTCTGGGCCGAGCAGCTTGTCCGGGGATAACGAAATCGCCCACAGCCTGACTGGGACCGCATTTTTAGGTGCCCGCCCATGGAAAGGTACAGAAATATTTATTGATCCAGAGGTCGCCCAAGGCACTCCCTTTTCCGGGTTGAGAGGCTTTGGTGGCATGACAAATGGCGAAGCTCAAAAGGCGGGCTCAACATCTGCAGTCACCTATTGGGCGCGTGCTTTTATCCGTCAGACCGTGGGTTTTGGCGGAGGCACAATAGAGCAAGAAGCGAGCTTTAATCAGTTTGCCGGAAATGTCGACAAACGCAGACTGGTTTTTACCGGTGGCGTATACGCTATCACCGATATATTCGATCAGAATAGTTTTTCACACGATCCGAAAACCCAGTTTTTAAACTGGGCCATGATGGATTACGCAGCCTGGGATACGCCTGCTGATGCGCGCGGCTACACCCGCGGGATTGCGCTTGAGTATTACCATGATGACTGGGCGTTCAGGGTGGGACGTAATCTGCTGTCCGTCGAATCAAACGGGTTGCAACTGAATGGCGACTGGTCAGGCTCTTACAGCGACAACCTTGAAATCGAAAAAGCACACGAGATATTCGGTCAGCCTGGGAAATTGCGTGCGTTATTTTTTCGTAATCAGGCAAATTTCGGTAATTTCAATGATGCCATCAACTACGCCGCTAAAAACGGTGGCGCACCAGACGTAGCCAACGTTCGAACTCAGCAAAGCAAATATGGTTATGGTCTGAGCCTTGAGCAAAATATCACTGAAGATTTCGGTGTGTTCGCCAGATATAGCTGGAATAACGGTCAGACCGAAGCCTATTCATTTACAGAGGTCAACAACTCTGCGCTGATCGGTGTATCAATCAAAGGCAATAAGTGGAATCGTCCGGATGATGTGTTGGGACTAGCCTACGCATCGAACGGCATCTCTAATTCAAATGTTGATTACCTGAAAGCCGGTGGCTCAAACTTTTTCTGCGGAGATGGCAATATCAACTATCAGCGCGAAGGTATCCTGGAGATGTATTACAGCTTGAAGATCAATAAAGTCTTATGGGCGACTGCGGATTTTCAGCGCATCAATAACCCCTGCTATAACGCAGACCGGGGTCCAGTCAATGTCTACTCGGTACGCTTGCATTTCGAGTATTAAGCACTGCCACACTGCAAGCCTTAACCATTACTTCAATAAAAATTTCTCAGCCTGACTCACCAGTTAATCGGCAGACCTGCATAGTCAATAAACTGCGCCCCCTCCGATACACTCAATGCATCCATCGCATCGAGCATCCCGCGTGCAGACGTTTCAGGTAACAGACAATCCTCTTGTCTGACAAAAGGTGCCGTCAGACCAGACACAACCGTTCCAGGCTGCAATGCAACAAAAATAGACGCAGGTTTTTTACGCAGTGTCTCAATTGCCGCAGTTTGAAGCATCATGTTCAGAGCTGCTTTGGCCGAGCGGTATCCATACCAGCCACCCTTCTTATTATCAGAAATACTGCCAACTCGTGCGGATAACTTGGCATAAATAGCCCGCTGCTTGCCTTCAAGCAAAGGAATGAAATGTTTCATCACGAGCGCAGGACCAATTGTATTGACTTGAAAACTGCGCATCAGTCTGTCTGCATCAAGCGCCTGCAAGCTTTTTTCTGGCCCCTGTCCGTCAATCGTCAGCGCACCTGTCGCATCGATGATTAAGTGAAAGGGTCCGGCAGACGAAACCGAAATCGCAGCACGCGCAATACTGCTTTCATCTTCCAGATTGAGCGCCGGTTCAGACTGTCGGGAGAGCTCAGAAACACCCGAACACCCCGGGTCAGCATTCAATGCGCTGACACAGGCTGAACCAATTGAACCTGTCGAGCCAATCACCAGCGCACGATAGCCTGTAATTAAGGATTTCATAGCGCTACCTTTTCATGCCATGGGATTGTTTATATTGCGTTGGACAATAGGCACGCATCACCTCTACACTGCGCAGCGATGCATGTTTCGTTGCTCGACCAGTCACTCTTGTGCGCCACAGTCTGAAAGACGATGGCTTTAAATGCAAACGCATGAATGTAATGACATCAGATTCGCGCAAGCCAAACAGTCTCTCGATCGCTTCAAACGGAGTGCGGTCCTCCCAGGCCATTTCAATGACTCTGGAACGATCCACCTCATTTAACTGAATTCGCATACTTTTTATCCCAGCAGAATACGAAAAATGACCACACAACATATCGCAGTAATTGGCGCCGGCATCTCAGGCTTGAGCTGCGCCACTGCTTTACAACATGCCGGCTACAACGTAGAACTTTTTGACAAAGGGCGAGGTATTGGTGGTCGACTTTCGACCCGGCGCAATGATCTCTGGCAATGTGACCATGGCGCACAATACTTCACGGCTAGACATCCAGAATTTATTTTACAAACTGAACAATGGATCCAGACTGGTGTCGTTGCAATATGGGATCCAGTGTTGCAAGTCTATCAGGATGCGCAATGGAGTAAACCTCAAACTAAACTGCATCGTTATGTCGGCACGCCCGGGATGTCAGCGCCAGCTCGAGCCCTGGCACAAGATTTATCGGTGCAGACCGCGACCACCATTCAGTCTATCGCACATAACGCTGAAGGCTGGAGCCTGACAAGCACCGAGCACGGCTTACTACCCAAGCACTACACGAAAATTGTCTTCGCGATTCCTCCGATCCAGGTAGCGGCTATCCTGGGTTCGCACTCCGAAAAAATCTCTGCTGTGACAGACAGCATTGTCATGCAGCCTTGCTGGACTGTCATGATGCAGTTCGATTCACCCATCAGCATGCCTTTCGATGCCGCATTCATCAATACGGGCCCGCTGAGCTGGATCGCTCGCAACAACAGCAAACCCTCAAGAAAAGGTGAGGAATCTTGGGTCATGCACGCTACACCGGCCTGGTCTGAACTCAATCTTGAATGTTCGGCACAGGATATTGGCCCACGCATGATTGAAGAATTTCGCATACTGGGCGGCCCACAGCCTGCCACATGGTCTGCGCACCGGTGGCGCTACGCAAGCTCTGATCCCTCCATATCGATTGAATCTGTATGGGATTCAGCAACACAAATCGGTCTCTGTGGAGACTGGCTCAATGGCGGTCGCGTAGAAGGTGCCTGGCTCAGCGGAAAGACTCTCGCGCAGAAGATGCTCTGAATCCCAGACCTGCTATGTCTGGGGGTCTGGACACACATGTATTTCAATCGTGGCGTGCACAATCTCCTCGTGTATGGAGATTGCCTGACGAATCATTGTGGGGGTCAGGTCACGATCATGGGTCACTACGGTCAGCGCACAGGAATATACTTTTTTCCCGACACGCCAGACATGCAAATCGGTGACCTTGGTATCGCCTGAGGCAGATGCGGTCTCGACTGCCTCACGAATTTCCTCGACCACAGGGTGATCCATTTCGCGGTCCAGCAGGACTTTCCCTGTTTCTTTAATCAGGCCTTGAGCCCAGACTGCAACAAGCACCCCACCCAGGACGCCCATTAACGGGTCCAGCCAGGACCAACCCCAGACCCAGCCACCAATCAGCGCGACAATCGCCAGAACCGAAGTGGCCGCATCAGCAATCACGTGGATATAGGCAGACTTGAGATTGAGGTCCTGATGGTGTCCATGTCCATGCTCATGCCCATGCCCGTGATCATGTCCTTGCCCGTGATCATGGTGTACGCGCCCCAGGATCATGGCACAAACAACATTCACGCCGAGGCCCAGTATCGCAACAATAATCGCTTCTTTGTAATGAATCGGCTGTGGGTCAAACATGCGCTCGACCGAACCAAAGATCATCATTGCTGCAACCCCGAGCAGAAACACTGCGCTTGCAAAACCACCCAGGATTTCAATTTTCCAGGTGCCGAATGCAAACCTCGGGTCGCGCGCATATCGACGCGCGGCGGAATAGGCAAAGGCACTGAGTCCGATTGCGACAGCATGAGAGCTCATATGCCAGCCATCTGCCAGCAAGGCCATAGAGTTGTACCACCAGCCAGTCGAGATTTCGACCAGCATCATCGCAAAGGTGATCCACATCACGACGCGGGTACTTTTCTCAGCCGCCTGACTGCTTGAATCAAATACATGATCATGCAACCAGTCGGACAAATCATCGGAATGCATGGTGCTAGTCCCGGTTACCCAGAAAATCACTTTTCCCGATCTCAACACCGCCGTGTCGCAGCAGATTGTAGGCAGTCGTCAAATGGAAATAAAAATTCGGCGTGATCCAGGTAATGAGATATTGTTCTGCTGTAAATTCAAATTTCCACTCACCAATATTGAATTTAATTTCTTTTTCTTCCTGCCCATCCATCTGCGCAGGCTTGATCTGCTCGAGAAAATGAATCGTTTTTTCAATACGGGTAGCAAGCTCAGCGAAAGTCGTTTCGTTATCTTCCATTTTCAACAACTCAGCACCTGAAATACGTGCGCAACCATGGCGCACCTGATCTGTCAGGATTTGGATTTGTTTGGTCAGGTGAAACATATCAGGAAACAGTCTGGCCTCGAGCAACGCGCTAGGGACGATTTTTTTGGTCGTTACATGAGCATCAGCCTTTTTGAGGATATTGAGTAAATTATTCAACATCTTGCTGAACTGGGGAATTGAGGCTTTATACATAGAAATAGACATGACAGCTCCTTGAACGAAAGTCATCTAATATTACGACAACAAAGATGACAACAAACTCACACACATCACTCAGGCATGGGGACAATGCATCCTACTGAGCATACCAACAGCTCCGCCCAGCCCTTTTATCTGGTCTATCCGATTCTGACTGCGCTTGGACTTTCCATGGGTCCCGCACTGTCTATTGGTATGGGACGATTTTCCTACGCACTGTTTTTGCCAATGATGCGTGAGGATTTGCACTGGAGCTATTTTCTTGCTGGCGCCATGAATACGGGCAATGCGATTGGTTACCTGATCGGCGCACTCAGCATGGCATGGCTGATCAGACGATTTTCGGCCGCGCAGGTCTTTGTAGCGGGTGGGCTGATCGGCAACCTCTTCATGGCTTTCTCGGGTTTCTTTACAGATCCCGTGGCATTTTTTATATGCCGGTTACTGACCGGGGTCGCAAACACCTACGTTTTTGCAGGCGGCAGCGTGCTGGCCGCTCAACTAACCAATATGCACCCTAATCGAGCAGGATGGCTGATGGGTATTTATTACGGCGGAGGGGGGCTTGGGATCATCATTCCAAGCTTTCTGGTACCTGAAATGGTGCTGACGGGACAAGACTTGGGCTGGTTACACCCCTGGCAACTTGCCTGGTATGCGATTGCAGCGGCGAGTTGTGCGTGCTTACTGCTGATGTGGTTTCCTGCACATAATATTCCCGCCGTCACACCCAGAAAGACTCATGCGGATAAAACGTCGGTGCGCCGCTATGCACGCATGGTGAGTGCGTATGTGATGTTTGGCATGGGTTATATCGGTTACATGACTTTTGTCATTGCGCTGCTGATGCAACTTGGTATGACAGGAATGCGGCTGAATATCTTTTATGCGTTGCTCGGCCTGGCCGTCATTGCATCTTCACGCATCTGGGCAGGCGCCCTGGATCGTTACAAAGGAGGCGAGACACTAGGGATTATTAATATGCTAATGGGGCTGGCCTGTCTGATTCCTGCACTCATTGCCATGTTCAGCCGGCAACCGGACAACGAGCTTGGATGGCTGTCTGTTTCGGCTATTTATATGTCCGGGATAATTTTCGGATCAGGTTTACTGACGGCTGTCGCGACGACCACCGTATTTGTCAGGCATAACCTGCCACAGTCACAATGGGTCGCTGGGATTGCGGTTTTCACAAGTCTGTTTGCCGTCGGTCAGGTGGTCGGTCCCACTCTGATTGGCTGGGTCTCGGATGGTCGTGGCGGTCTGGCCAGAGGTTTTGTCATTTCGGCCGGCATATTATTGCTTGGGTCCATACTGGCCTGGCTGCAAAAACCCCTGACTCCCGACACCTGATTCTACATAATCCTGCACCCCGACTCAGTCTGCCGTCTGGATGGGTGCGCCCACCACAACAGGTAATGCAGGTTTGCGTGCCATCCAGAACACCACCGATCCGGTTGCTGCGATCATCGCCAGCACCGTGAATCCTAATTTATAGTTTCCAGTGGCATCGCCCATTACGCCTGCCAGCAATGGGCCTGAAACTTGTCCCACTGCCGTGAGCATCGCAGACAGGCCCAGAATCATTCCAATAGATTTACGACCAAAGTAATCGGCGCGTATCGCCTGCATGAACGGTCCGCGTATGCCCCACGCCAGACCATGTGCGACGGCGAAGATCACCAGCATTGCCGTGCCCGTCGCGTAAGTCAGCATGAGCAAACCGCCAGCGTGCATCAGCATACAAATCGCAGCGACCCGGCGTTTTTCAAACTTATCACCGAGGTAGCCACCCAGCAGCACGCCTGTCACCTGAAAAAAAGTCATCAGGGTAATAAACACTGAGGCATGTCCAATGGTGTAGTCAAGCGATATCCGCATGTGATTGATCGCATGCGTGTTGACTGCCGTCACAACGATCAGTGCCAGACCATGGCCGATCGAGAGCAGCCAGAAAGAACGTGTGCGTAACGCCTGCTTTGCAGTGAATTCCGGCTCTGGGCGATAGTTTTTCAAATCAATCGCGGACGAAGTTTTAGGATCTGGTTTGATCCCATCGATATACATCCCAAAATCTTCTGGCCGACGTCGAAAGACACAGGCAAGAGGAAAACCAACGATCATTGCGACCACACCACAGGTAAACGCCGTCTCACGCCAGCCAAAATACTGGATCGACCACGCCACGATCGGCACAAACATCCCGCCCAGAGCCAGTCCCAGACCGACCATGGATAAAGCACGCGCCCGTTTTTTCTCAAACCACTGAATCACAGCCACATTAAGCGGAAAGTAGCCTGCCATCGAGGCTCCGATCGCGATCACCACGACTGCGCCATAAAACTGACCCAGCGTATCAATCTGGCTGAGTAGAATAAACCCGATACCGAAAGCGATGACACCGATTTTGATGACGCCCTGGGCACCGAACTTATCGAGAAACCAACCCAGCAGCGGACCAATGATCGCCGCCTCCATTGATTGCATCGCCGAAGCGCCAGAAACAGACGTCTTGGACCAGCCCTTTTGCTCAATCAGGACTGCAATGTAGGCGCCAAAAGCCTGATGCAACATCATGGATTGGATAAACTGCAAGCTGGCAGCAGCCATTACCATGCGCCAGCCGTAAAAAATTTTCATTGATACACGAGTTTTGTGATTAAGATGAACAGCAAATTGACATATAAATTATTACATGTGAACAAGGCTGATTCTGGCGTTGTTTTCCACATACTGAAACTAGGAATCTGTTAAATGAATGCCCCTGCCAGTCAAGAACTGAAACAACTGCTCGATGCACGCTATGGCCAAGGCCCCCAGACACTGGATGCAATGAATGAAACCATCGCTACGCTGATGCAGCACCGCTCGGTGCGAGCCTTTACGGATCAGCCATTAGCGCCCAACACCCTTGAACTGCTGATCGCTGCAGCACAGTCAGCCTCTACCTCCTCCAATCTGCAGACCTGGAGCGTTGTGGCTATTCAGGATCCCGCGCGCAAACAGCGTTTATCCGATCTGGCCGGCAAACAGGCCTTCATCAACACAGCCCCTCTTTTTCTGGTCTGGATTGCCGACCTCGCGCGTATGCAGGTGATGGGCGACAAACGCGAAAAACCCTATGGGAGCCTGGATTATCTGGAAATGATGCTGGTCGCCACGATTGACTCGGCGCTGGCAGCCCAGAATGCCGCCATCGCCGCAGAGTCTCTAGGGCTAGGTACGGTCTATATCGGTGCGATTCGCAATAACCTCGAGGGCGTGGCGAAAGAACTCGGTCTGCCACCACGTGCCTTTGCGACCTTTGGTATGTGTGTCGGTCACCCGGATCAGACTCAGCTAAGCGCCATCAAACCCCGGTTACCCCAGGCCTCTGTGCTGCATAAAGAACAGTACAACCTTGGGATACACGAACAAGTTGTGCCCGGCTATAACGAGACGATGGATGCGTTTTATGAAGCTCAAAAAATGAAACCACTTGGCGCCTGGGATCTGCACTCATTGAATCGTGTGCGCGGTCCCGAGGCGATGGCGGGTCGCGACACCATGGTGAGCGCCTTGAACAAACTCGGTTTTGCGCTGAAGTAATTCGATCTCGCGATCAAATTCAGTCAGACTTGATATTCAACGTTTTGACCAGCTGGCGATACTTGGCAATTTCTGCAGTAATGAAGGCAGAAAATTCTGCTGGTGTCGCCGCCCCCTCTGTTTGCACTCCCTGCAAATCCAGTGTCTTTTTGGTGTTTGGATCCATCATCGCAGCTTTGACGGCCTTGTCTATTCTGGCGACCAGCTGCGGTGACATTCCCTTAGGCCCCATCACCGAATACCAGTTCGTCACATCAAAGCCCGTAATGCCGACTTCAGCAAAGGTCGGAATATTTGGTAATTGAGGTAGACGTTTGGGTGTGGATATCGCGAGAGCCTTGAGCTTGCCTGTTCTGATCTGCTCGAGCACAGGAGGCAAGGTATCGAAGTTCATCGTGATCTGACCTGCCAGCAAATCAACAATGGCCTGTCCACTGCCTTTATAAGGCACGTGATTCAATGTCACGCCCGCTTTCTGTGCAAACAATGCCCCTTGCCAGGTGCTGTGTGCTCCCGATCCCGGATGACCCATAGGTCAACTCGCCTGGCTTGGACTTAGCCAAGGCGATCAGCTCGGCCACTGAGTTAACAGGCACCGAAGTATTGACGACCAGCACGTTGGGGACATAGCCTAGATATGTAATGGGCGTGAAATCTGTAGCCGGGTTGTAGGGGACATTTTTCAAGACAAAAGGCGAAATCGCGTTCGAATTGGAATGCCCCATCAGCAAGTTGTAGCCATCAGGTGCCTCCGCCCGGCGCGAAACCAACAACCAGATGAACCGCTTTATTCGGCCATTCCTGCTGAGCGTAACCGGATCCTGCCCACAAACTGAGCATACATAGCGCACTGGTGCGCAGGCTCTTCATGAGAGTGCAATTGGACATATAGTCTCCTCGCGCGATTTTTATTGTGAATAAATTCTTTTTTGTCAGATTCATTCTAACCACAGGTCGTGCGCAATTGGTGCAATGCGAACGCTTGATGTATCATTTTTGTATAAATAAAACTTCAACTCGACGAGACAACTATGTCAGCTGTGCAGCAAATCGATGCAATCATTGTGGGTGCTGGTTTTTCAGGCATGTACCAACTTTTAAGCCTTCGCGACAAGCTCGGACTTTGCGCTAAAGTTCTCGAAGCAGGCGACGGCGTAGGCGGCACGTGGTACTGGAATCGCTATCCGGGAGCCCGTTGCGACTCCGAAAGTCACTCCTACATGTTTTATTTTTCAAAAGAGCTGGTTCACGAATGGGAATGGTCCGAGCGTTATCCCCAGCAACCAGAGATTTTGCGCTATCTGAATTATGTTGCAGACAAATTCAAACTACGTCCTGACATCTCGCTGAATACGCGGATGCAGACGGCAAAATACGACGATGCGACCAATCGCTGGCTCGTGACAACCGATCGGGGTGATCAGTACAGTGCCAAATACCTGATTACCGGCGTAGGCTGCCTGTCCTCGGCCAATCTGCCAAAGATCGAAGGTCTCAGTGATTTCAAAGGCAAGTGGTATCACACAGGCCAGTGGCCACATGAAGGTGTGGACTTCAAAGGTAAGCGCGTCGCGGTGATCGGCACAGGCTCAACGGGTATCCAGGCAATCCCTGTGATTGCCGAGCAAGCCTCACATCTGACGGTATTCCAGCGTACGGCAAACTTCAGTTTGCCCGCGCGCCATCACCCGCTGTCCGATGAATTCAAACAATACGCAAAAGAACACGCTGAAGACATCTACAAGATCATGACCACAAACACCAATGGTCATCCTTTTGCAATCGTTGACCGTTCGGCCCTCGAGGTCTCGGATCAGGAACGCGAAGCGATCTTCGAAGAGCAATGGAAAATGGGCGGATTTCAATTCCGCGCAGCATTCAATGACATCCTCACTAGCCAGGAAGCTAACGATACAGCGGCTGAGTTCATCCGTAAAAAAATCCGTGAAATCGTGCGCAATCCCAAGACGGCCGAGTTACTCGCTGATATCGATCACCCGTTCGCGGCTAAACGTCCGCCAATTGATGCGGACTATTTTGAAACCTATAACCGCGATAACGTCGAGTTGATCAGCATCCGCGAAACACCGATTGAGCGCATTACCCCTAAAGGTATCAAAACCAGCGATCGCGAATACGAATTTGACATCATTGTGTTCGCAACCGGTTTTGATGCGATGACAGGCTCATTGCTCAAAATGGATATCACTGGCCGCAACAAGCGTAGCCTCAAAGACTACTGGAACGCTGGCCCACGCACTTATCTGGGATTACAAGTACCGGGCTTCCCGAACATGTTCACCATTACGGGGCCCGGTAGTCCATCGGTACTGTGCAATATGCCGCCCGCAATCGAACAACATGTGAACTGGATCACGGACTGCATCCGTCATATGCAGGAAAAGGGTCTGGAACGCGTTGAAACCACCGAGCAAGCCAGTGACTACTGGCAACAGCAGGTCGACGACGCAGCTAATGCCACGCTGTTGCCAAAGGTCAAACACTCCTGGTATTTAGGCGCTAACGTACCTGGCAAGCCACAGGTGTTCATGCCTTATGCGGGCGGTTTGGCACGCTACCGCGAAATCTGCAATGAAATGGTCGCCAAGGACTATCAGGGGTTTGAGTTTTCGCACTAACTACGTGGTGGCATTTATTTCGGATTTGAATTTTGAAATACTGTATATTTATACAGTATTTCAAAATATTAAAAAGATCCGATGCCTGCTCGCACCACAAATACCCCCCAACCTACCCCACTGCCTGTCCTGAGCTGGCCGGTTGGCGTCATCGACGCCAGCGTCAGAGCCGGGTTCCCCTCGCCTGCCGAAGACCATATGGTCAAGCGCATCGACCTGATGGAGCAGCTCATCCAGCACCCGCAGGCCACATTCCTGCTGCGTATCCGGGGCGAATCCATGCGCGATGCGGGTATTTTTGATGGCGATGTGGTGCTAGTCGATCGGGCGATTACTCCGGGTCACGGCCAGGTTGTCGTCGCAGTCATTGACGGTGAGTTCGTCTGCAAAACGCTTTATCAGCGTGCCGGTCGTATCAAACTCAAAGCCGCCAACGTCACCTTTGCCGACATCGTGCCTAAAGAAGGTCAGACACTCGAAATCTGGGGTGTGGTGATCGCGGCAATCAAACAGTTCCGTACCTGAACACAGACAAAAGAGAAGCCCGCCATGTTTGCTCTGGTTGATGGAAATAACTTTTATGTCAGTTGCGAGCGGGTATTTCGTCCCAACCTGCAGCACACCCCTGTAGTCGTGCTGTCCAATAATGATGGCTGTGCGATTGCACGCAGCAACGAAGCGAAAGCGCTGGATATCAAAATGGGGGCGCCCTGGTTCCAGATTCAGCACCTGTCTGAATCTCACGGACTGGTCGCTCTTTCAGCCAACTTTGCGCTGTATGGCGATATGAGCGACAGGATGATGTCGATCGCAGCGGGTCTGGGACCCACGCAGGAAATCTACAGCATTGACGAATCCTTTATCGGTCTGGATGGCGTGCGCGGCAATCTTGCCAGACGCGCACGCATCATTCGCAGCCGGATTTTGCAATGGACGGGACTACCCTGCGGAATCGGAATCGGCGCGACCAAAACACTCGCTAAACTCGCCAATTACATCGCAAAAACTGCAGAACGTAAACCTGGCAGCTATCCGCAAGAGTATGCACAGGTCTGCGACCTCTCCAGCATCAGTCTGGAGGAACGCCAGTACTTACTCGGTTTGACTGAAATCGGTGAGGTATGGGGAGTGGGTCGCCGCTATGCGGCACAACTCAAAGAATACGGCATGCACACGGCACTCGATCTGTCGCGTATGGATCCAGCCGTTGTACGCAGTCGCTGGTCAGTCGTGCTCGAGCGCACCGTACGGGAACTCCAAGGCACTGCATGCATACAGATCGAAGACATCGCACCCGATAAAAAGGAAATCGCCTGTACGCGATCTTTCGGGCATCCCGTCACGCAACGCTCTGATCTGCAGGAAGCCATCAGTGAATTCACCAGCCGGGCCTGTGAAAAATTACGCCGACAAAATAGCCACGCCAATCAGGTGCTGTGCTTTATCCGCACCAGCCCGTTCAGGAAAGAAAAGCAGTACAGCCGCTCGATCTGTATCCGGCTGCCAAGACCATGCGCCGACACGAAGATCATTACTCAATCAGCCATACAAGGGTTGAATTTAATTTATAAATCCGGATACAAGTATGCAAAAGCAGGGGTCATGCTGATCGATCTGCAACCTGCCGATACCACTCAGCTCAATCTCGATATTGGCCTGACGGACGATCTCTGCGCAGAGGATCGCACACCGGAATCCCGGGTCGACCAGTCGCGGCTGATGCAGACAATGGATGCTGTCAATCTTCGCTACGGAAAAAGCACCCTGCTCCTTGCCAGCGCAGGATTAGGGGGCGTTAACCGGAGCTGGTCGATGAAACAGGAAAGACGTACGCCGCAATACACGACGCGCTGGCAAGACATCCCGATCGCGCGAGCGTAATCAGCACAGCACGCACTTAATCTACTTTAATGTTTGCCTGTGCTGCAATTTTTCTGGCCTCGACAATCTCTGCGCGAATTGCTTGGGGCCAGTCCGACATGGGATTCCAGAAAACATCAAACCCGGTCTGCTGCATTCTTTCCTTTACAGCAGGATCGGCAATCACATCAGACAAGGCCTTTTGCAATCGCTCTTTCACATCCTTAGGCAAGCCTTTGGGGCCCACAATCGCCTGCCAGGCAACCGCCTCGTAGCCCTTATAGCCTAACTCATCCATCGTCGGCACATTCGGCAACAAAGCCGAACGCTGCAGCCCCGTGACCGCCAGAGGCCGCACACGTCCGTTACGCGCCTGGGGCGTCGTTGCAAGAATCGTGTCATAAGCAATCGGGATCTGCCCACCGATCAGGTCATTCATCGCAGGCGCACTGCCTTTGTATGGAATATGCGGGACCTTCAAGCCGGTGAAATGATTGAATAGTGCCCCGGCAAAGTTCGAGGTTGTACCATTGCCGTAACTGCCGTAAGAGTATTTATCAGGATTCGCCTTGATCAAGGCGACCAGTTCAGCAACGCTCTTGGCTGGTACGTTCGGATTAACAATCAGCGCCAACCCCAGGGTTCCGATTTTGGCAATCGGATCGAAGGCAACAGACGCGTCATAAGGCATTTTTTCCATCAGTGCCGGATTCAGTACAAAAGTCGAATTCGACCCCAGCAAAATGGTGTAACCATCCGGTTTGGCATTGGCTACATAGGTTGCGCCAATCGTGGATCCCGCACCCGACTTGTTTTCCACCACAACACTTTTACCAAGCTTGTCACTCAGCTCCTTGGCTAGCAATCGTGCGATGACATCAGCAGCTCCGCCCGCAGGAAAAGGGGCGACCAGCGTAATCGTTTGCTCGGGATAGGCGGCCTGAGCACTGAGGGCAGCACAAGAAAGCAGACCCGAGGCAATCAGCTTTGGAAAAGCCGAACGCAGCAGGCCTTTGAAACGTAAGAGATTCTGACGAACTGAAACCGAACAGTGATTCTGACTCATTGATTTCCCAATGCGAAAATTAGAGATAACGCAGTATTACCGGACTGGGATAATTTTCAACCAAGGTAAACCCTTTCTTGCAGTGCAATATATGCAGCACTTAACCACTCATATTGGAATTCACAGCAGCCTGCCTGCTCCATAAAATATGTCGCCAGCGCACGCCGATGGCAACAGTAAACAACAATCCCAGGATCGAATAAACCGTTGCTGTCACCGAAAAACCAAACTGATTAATCAAGGGGCCCGATAACATCAGTCCCATCGGGAGACCCCAGATGGCGAGCATGCGCATACCCATCACACGACCGCGATAAGCGGGGTCCGAGGCTTTGAGCATGACGCCAGCCAAAGGCACCAGGCACACATTTTGAGCAAAGCCCGCACAAATCAGTAAAACAATTCCAACCGGCATCAGGGTGGTCTGAGCAAAGGCTAAATCAATTGCAAACCATAGCACCGCGGAGATCAGCATTAACCGGGAGGGTCCCACCGAAAACCGATTCAGGCTCACCACAACAGATCCTAGCAGCGAGCCGGCTGCGTAGCTTGCGCCCAGCAATCCCAGACCCGCTTGACCAATTTCATAGACGTTTTTTGCGACAAACGGCAGCAAGCCCAGAAACAGAGGATATGCCAGGATATTGACAAGAAAGGCCAGACAAAAGGCACCGAGCAGCTCGGGCTTGCGCCAGACATAACCAAAGGCCTGCAACAAATCCTGATAAGGCGTGGAACGTTTGCGAGGTGCGGCTGCCGACAGATCAGTCGGAGTTGGTGAATGGCTCGTGGCAGCGGAGTGATTGCGCCGTGGATCAGGCGCCACACCGCTTGCGAGTAAACAGCTCACCAGATACAAGCACGTTACAAAAATATATGCAGGTATCAGGCCAAAGAGTGCGAACACCCCTACTCCGGCAAGCGCGCCTGCAATTCTGGCAGAGTCAGTCGTGACACGCGACAAGCCCAGGGCACCAATCATCTGGTTTGATGGCAAGGTCTGTGCGATCAAGGCAAAGCGCATCATAATGTCTGAGGGCTTGATCATGCCAGATACCGCAGCGATGACCAGAACGATTAATGGTGTCAGCAAATTACAAGCGGCCAGGACGACGAGCAATATAGACAGCAACGCATACAAAAATCGCGTCATCATGAACAGGCGCCGATAACCCATACGGTCACCTGCGACACCGAACAGCGGCGAGATCAATGAACCGGCATACTGCAGCGCTCCGAAGACAACGAGCAGCAACACCGACTCTGATTCGACCAGTACGTACCAGCCGAGAATCAGTACTTCCATTTCGAATGCCCACGAAGCAAACAAATCCGCAGGCCACTGAAAACGAAAACTCCGGATACAAAAAGGTGCAAAAAAAGTAGGTCGGACAACAGTCATTAAAGAAACACACTCGAAACGTTGGAATTCATATCAGTAAAAATCTACTCAACCTTAGCACCAGAATCTTTGATTGCTTTGGCAAACTTCGCAATTTCAACATTCAGATATTGCGCAAACTGCTCTGGTGACATGACATTAGAAAAAGCACCCATCTCAGCGAACCTCTCTTTGACATCCGGCAGGACAAGCGCTTTATTCACATCGGCATTGATTTTTTTCACAATCGCTGCAGGGGTGCCTGCAGGCGCATACAGACCGAACCAGGATACGGCTTCAAAACCTGGCACACCTGCCTCCGCTACAGTTGGAATATCAGGCAGAATGGCACTGCGCTGCGCACTGGTAATCGCCAGAACGCGCAACCTGCCACCACTGACATGTTTAAGCGAAGTAGGTATGGGGTCAAACAACATAGGGATCTGGCCACCGAGCAAATCGGTTAAAGCTGGATTACCCCCCTTGTATGGAATATGAGTCAACTGCACCCCGGTGGCCGTCTTGAACATCTCCCCGGCAAGATGCGCACCACCACCTGGTCCACTCGAACCGTAATCCAGACCGCCCGGCTTAGATTTGATATAGGCGATCAGTTCAGACACATTATTAACCGGGACGTCCGCATTC
>JAUSCY010000075.1 GCA_030650995.1 Sheuella sp.
TAATATTTGCGATGGTGAGGATAAATAGCGTGTATCCATCGGCGGCAGAGGTGGCAACAGAACGTGCGGCAATATCGCTACTCGCACCCGGTCTGTTTTCAACGATGAAAGACTGGCCAAGTTTTTGTCCCATCTGATTAGAGAGGTGGTGCCGGTTTTTCAGACAGGCGGATAAAGGATGACAGTCTTGCTCTTTCGGGCGAATATATCGCTCAGTACCGGAGAGCAGATCATGAGAAGACCACGTCGAAACCATACCGCAGCCTTTAAGGCCAAGGTCGCACTAGCAGCTATCCAGGGTGAGCAACCCCTTGCCGTTCTTGCCCAGCAGTTTGATGTACATGCCACCCAAATTGCCCAGTGGAAAGCTGAGTTACTAAAGGGCGCTACAGATATCTTCGATGGAAATAGTTCAGCATCAGAACCTGCTGCTGACATCACGGCCCTGCATGCCAAGATCGGAAAGCTGACCTTGGAGAATGATTTTTTAGAAAGTGCGCTCACCAAAGCGGGATTGCTGAGCGTAAAGCGATGATTGACCCGACCCATCAACTGCCGGTCACCAGACAAGCTCTTGTGCTCAAGATTGCCCGATCAACGGTGTATTACAAGCCAACGCCGGTTGCCAGCGAAGACTTGGCACTCATGTCGGCCATGGATCGTTTGCACTTAGACTATCCCTTTGCAGGGGCTCGTATGCTGCGCGACATGCTGAAACGAGAAGGATTTGAAGGCGTGGGTCGGCGACGAATCCGCCGACTGATGAAATGCATCGGTATTGAGGCGCTTTATCGCAAACCCAATACGAGCAAGCGCCATCCGCAGCATCAAATTTACCCTTATCTGTTGAGAAACCTGCTGATTGACCGACCCAACAAGGTCTGGGCAATGGACATTACATACCTGCCGATGAAAAAAGGCTTTTTGTATCTGGCAGCTGTATTGGACTGGAACACCCGCAAAGTACTCGCTCACCGGCTGTCGAATACGATGCACGCAGATTTTTGTATTGAAGCCCTGAATGAAGCAGTGATTAAATACGGCAAGCCTGAAATCATGAATACTGATCAGGGGAGCCAGTTCACGAGTTTTGAATTTACACAGACACTCAGAGATCATGACATTCAAATCAGTATGGATGGCAGGGGCTGTTGGCGAGACAACGTATTCATAGAAAGATTCTGGCGCACAATCAAGTACGAAGAGGTCTACATGAGAGCGTACGAAACGACTTCTGAGGCGCGAGGATATTTAGGCAGATATATCGATTTTTATAATCAGCAACGACCCCATTCCAGTCTAGGTGGGCAATCGCCTGATAACATTTACTTCAGCAATCAATCCGCTGCCTTGGCAGCTTAACTTTGCAGGACTGAAATATTTCTAAATCCGTTAAAAAACTGTCAGACTAAGCGGAGCCACCTCTGTGATACGTGTTTCCATAATTCGTATCTTATAAGAAATGGTCCATTTGATACATCGCAAAAGTATCCTGCGCACAGTAATTTTTCAATCGTCTCGCCCATTCATCCTTGTCCGCTTGCGGTGTGTCGGGATCGGTACATTTAAACCAGACGATTTGCGACTCGCTGTGTATGCGGTCTTATTTCTTGCTTAATTAGTCGTCCCACATTTTGTTCAGCTTGCTTTAAATCGAACGAGCTTTGTAGATTTAGCCAAAACTGTGCCGTAGTATCGAAATAACGTGCCAGCCTTAAGGCTGTATCAGGTGTAACAGCCCTTCGTTCACGAACGATATCGTGAATCCGTGGGGCTGGTACGTGTAACGCCATAGATAGCGCATGTGCGGATATACCTAGCGGAACAAGGAATTCTTCTCTCAAGATTTCACCAGGATGAATCGGACGCATTTTGTTCTTGGTCATCTGTATCTGCCTTTCAGTGATAGTCGATAATTTCGACTTGGTCTGGACCTGATGGAGTCCAGACAAAACATATACGCCATTGATCGTTGATTCGAATGCTGTACTGACCTGCTCGATTTCCTTTGAGAGGCTCTAGTCGATTACCAGGCGGTGATCGTAAGTCTCGAAGTTCAACCGCGTCATCCAGCATTTGTAATTTACGCTGTGCAACTAACTCAATTTGTTGAAAGCGCTTTGAGTGCTTGCCATCGTATAACGAATGCGTTTCGGCGCATAAAAATGAGAGTATCGTCATTTATAGAGAATTTTAAAATGAGATTCGTATAACGTCAATCGTTATACGAATAACAATAGATGGTGCAAGACAGATCACATTATTTAAATGCGAGGAGGGAACTTAATTTTAGTGTTTGAAAGATCTAAAACAGATAGCGCACAGGACTACTTTGTGTATCAAATTGTTGCTGCTGGTGCATAACCAGTAGCCAACTTAGTTTGATTGGTAAGCTCTTAATGAAGAGTAGTCTCGACTTTTTGAATGGCGCAATTCATCCTTCCCTCGAGATGAGCGAGATCTTCGCGCGTGACGAGGGTAGGGATGATTGCTTCTAAGCGTGTGATAGGAGTTTCCATACCGCTTGTTTCCATACTTCGGATTCTATAAGAAACGATTCATGTTTTTCAATACGTAGAGATATAAACAGACCATTTGATTGGGGGTCTAATTTGTATCAATACGTACACACACGTTAATTCATTGTTTCATATCAAATTTTCCAGGATCCGCTAAATATCGCATCAAGTGATACATCGCCAAAGTATCCTGCGCACAGTAATTTTTCAATCGTCTCGCCCATTCATCCTTATCCGCTTGCGGTGTATTGGGATCGGTACATTTAAACCAGACGATTTGCGCCTCCCCGCCGCCAGATAACGCATCTTCGCTCGCGTAATCAATATTTGTAGGGATGGCTTTGACAATATCTTTGAGAGAGTAAGAGCCATTCATTACAGGCGCATAAAAGCCTGCGCGCGTGAGGTCAAGTGTGTCGACAATTCGTTTGATTAAACGTTCGACTTCGTATTTCAAATTATGACAATCATTCCGCTCTGCGAGTGCGCGTAATTTTGATCGCTCAAATGAGGCATTGTGAACAAAAATGGGACCGACCTCGCCGACAGCTTCAAACAGTGAAGTTAAAAATTGTCGAGCCATATCTGGATTAAAAAAGTCGAGATAGCCTAGCCCATCATCTAGGGTGATTTCTTGTTCTTGATGATCCCAGCGGTGTACCGACCACTGGAAGGGCAGTGCG
>JAUSCY010000080.1 GCA_030650995.1 Sheuella sp.
CATCATCATATTCCATCGTGCATGCAGGTCATCACCATCAGTTGCTGCACGCTCAATATTCATAAATAGTCTTTTCAACCCATCCATTGCAATTGCATCTGAAGGCGGATTAATCGCTGGCGAACAAAAGGTCTCCACGCAATGCGCGATCGCATCCATCCCGGAAGCCGCAGTCATCATGGGCGGCAACTTAATAGTCAGATCCGGATCACAAATTGCCGCTTTCACAACAGTCGGGCAACCAATTCCTGCCTTGACACCATTACGAAAAATAATGACTGCAGACCGCCCCACCTCGCTCCCGGTACCTGACGTGGTTGGCATCAGAATGACTGGTGGAGCATTTGTGATCGGACGCGGCTGGGGATGCCGATTACAGTATTCCCATAACGGAGCTGCCTGACCACACAGCACTGAGACTGCTTTTGCAAGATCCAGTGAAGCCCCCCCACCCACACCAACAATGCCATCACACTGATTAGCATGATAAGTCGCTGCGCAGGCCTCAACCGCATCCTCGGTTGGGTTCGGTGGAGTCTGATCAAACACGACGGCTCCGGGTATTGCGCCAAGCGATTCGATCGCCTGAGCGAATACGCCAGCCGTTTTTACGCCCAGATCAGTCACGAACAAAGGACGCTTAATATTATTGAGTCTGAGCTCGTGCACGAGTTGTGCGCGTTCACCATGTCCGAAATGCACTTTGGTGTTGAATGTAAGAATTGCCATACTGTTTAACCTACTGTAATTTTTGCCGTACGAATAAGCTTCTGCAACAGCTCTCGCTGCTGATTGAGCCACATTGTGAAGTCTTTTGTACTATTGGCCACAGGAACCTGCCCAGCCTGCTCCATACTTGAAATTAATACGGGGCTGCCCGCAGCTCTCACTATAGCCTCTTGCATACGAGGTAATATGGCTTCAGGAGTGCCGGTCGCGGCAAACAATCCGAACCAGTCATCCATGTCATAACCCGGCAAGCCGCTTTCTGCCAGCGTAGGTACATCAGGATATACCGAACTGCGCGTTGCACTGGTCACTGCTAGTAAGCGGGCTTTTCCTGCGCGGTAAGGACCACGCGCCGAAGAGGCCGTAATCAGAATCGAATCAATCTGGCCGCCCATGATATCTCGTGCGGCATCTGCCCCACCCCGGTAAGGCGTATGGATAAGCTGGATATTAGCCCGCTCCTGTAAGAGTGCCAGCGCCAGATGTGCCATCCCACCTGAAGGAGGGGTCCCGCAGGAGACTTTGCCGGGATGTGCCTTAACATACTCAAAAAATTCATGAATATTTTTTGCAGGGAAATCCTGCCTGACTGCAATCACCTGTGGTGCACGTACCGGTAAGGTAATTGGGGTAAAAGAAGTTTGATAGTTAAACGCCAAATCCTTAATCAGCAATGGATTTGTCAGGCAATTCGCAGCATCCCAAATAAATGTGTAACCATCGCGTGGCGCTTGCAGGACAGCACTTGCAGCCACGACCGCGTTGCCACCGGTACGGTTCTCTACGACCACATTTTGACCGAGAATTTCAGTCAGCTGGACTGCGAAAGCTCTTGCTGAGGTATCTGCTGCGCCACCAGCGGAAAATGGTACGACAAGATGTATTGCGCGATTAGGCCATTTTTCCTGAGCAAAACTGAATCTCGAAGAAAGCAAACCCGCCAGACCAGAAAGCATCACAGTGCGACGCAGATTGCTTTGAAGCGACTCGTGGGCGACTGGTCGCGCGTGGTGATCATTTTCCATTTTATATTTCATTGTCTCTCCGTTGATTTTTTATTCGTTTTGTAGTCTAGCCTTCATTGTCTGGCCCTGTAGGGTGACTTAGGCTTATGATTAGCAAAATTAATTATAGAGACAACTATGCATACTACGATGTTCTCCCGGATCAGAATTTTTATACTCGCCCTATTGCTTGGTATGTTGCCGATATCAACCGTTTGGGCACAAGGCTTTCCCAATAAGCCCCTGCGTTTAGTTGTGCCCTACCCTCCGGGTGGTGGTGCGGATGGCAATGCGCGTCTACTTGCTCAGCCAATGGCCGCCTGGCTTGGCCAGCCTATTGTGGTTGAAAATCGGCCAGGCGCAAGCGGCATTCTGGCGGCCAACTCGGTCTTGCAATCTCCGGCCGATGGCTACACGATGCTTT
Source organism: Sheuella sp. (assembly GCA_030650995.1). GTDB lineage: Bacteria > Pseudomonadota > Gammaproteobacteria > Burkholderiales > Burkholderiaceae_B > Zwartia. The sequence goes on from JAUSCY010000080.1 coordinate 2,158, forward strand.
TTGATACCTTTCCATATGTTGTCAATGCTGTACTGCACAAACTACCGTTTGACCCGATCAAGGATCTGTTACCTGTCTCCCAGGCAATTAATATGCCTCTGATCCTGGTTGTTCCGGCTGCAACACCCTTTAAAAGTGTGCAGGAGCTGATTACCTATGCAAAAGCTAATCCGGGTAAATTGAATTATGGCTCCTATGGTGCGGGCGGCGCAGCCCATCTTGCAGCCGAATTACTCGCTCGCGATGCAGGGATTGAATGGGTGCACGTCCCTTATAAGGGCGGTGCGCCAGCCATGGCAGACGTCCTGGCCGGAAGACTCTCGGCGTATTTCACTAATCCGATTACAGGTCTGGCCCATATCCAGTCAGGGAAAATCAGAGCGCTTGCGACGACTGGCGACCAGCGCATGAAAGTATTACCTGACGTGCCGACGATCAAGGAAATTGGTTATAAGGACTTTGAGGTTGTTGAGTGGAATGGTTTTTTTGTTCCTGCAGGCACTCCTGCCGATGTGATTAACAAGCTCTCAGAATCAGTCAGACTTGCCACGCAGCAACCGGAAGTTCAAAAACGTATGGCAGCCCAAGGGGTAGAGCCTGTGGGCAACACGCCAAAAGAATTCGGAATATTTTTACAGGGGCAAATTGAAAAATGGAGCGCCCTGGTTAAAAGTAATAATATCCGCGCAGACTGATATCAACACCTACTCACCCATATACTCAGGAGAATCAACAAAATGCGTATGAACAACGTCAAAAAACTCTGGCGCGAAGGTAAACCCGCGATCGGAGCCTGGCTATCGATCCCGAATTGTTTTTCTGCAGAAGGTATGGCACACACAGGTGTGGACTGGCTCTGTGTCGATATGCAGCACGGCTGCATTGACTACTCTGATGTCGTCCCGATGCTGACAGCTATCTCCACGACCAATGTGACACCTTTTGTACGGGTTCCCTGGAACGAGCCTGCAATGATTATGAAAGTACTCGATGCGGGTGCCTATGGCGTAATCGTCCCCATGGTGAGCAATCGTGAAGAAGCAGAGCGTGCAGTCGCTGCATGTCGTTATCCGCCAACAGGTATGCGCAGCAACGGCCCAAACCGTGCAATGTATTACGGTGGTCCGGACTATCAGAAACATGCAGACCGGGAAATGGCCTGCATCGTCATGATTGAAACGCCTGAAGGTATCGAGAAAATGGAGGAGATCATCTCGACCCCAGGGCTGGACGGCGCATACATTGGCCCTACAGATCTGGCGCTTGCATTAGGTTTGCCACCTGTGATGGATAACGACGAGCCACTGCACATCGCCACAGTCAATCGTATGCTGGAGCTATGCAAAAAACATAAGGTCATTGCAGGCATGCATACCAATAGTTCGAAATTTACACAACGCTATATCGATCAAGGCTTTCAGATGGTGATGCTGGTCAGTGACCGCGGTGCCATGACCAGTTTTGTTAAAGCTGAGGTTGGACGACTGACGGGCTGGACACCTGCCACCCCTACCGCAGGTCAAGGAAACGGCGGCTACTAAGCTGAAGTAAACAAACTGGTTCGTTTATTTCTTTTTCTTAGCCACAGGCAGAATCGGATCAGTTTGTTTCCAGGTAGTTAAAGGCCTGGAATAATTTTTCAGATTATTTTGAAAGCTTTCTGTATTTTTATAAGGCAATAAAATTTTCTGTTCGGGTGCGCTCAGAATCACTGGCCTGTTAAAGGAAGGGTTGAGCTTAAGAAAGTCTTCTTTTGAAATTTCAGCGAGTTCAAGTACGACACTAATATCGATATCCCGTGTCACATCAATCACCACAAAATAGGGGAAGTTGTCCAGCTGTGGCAAGCTCACTCCATAGCGTTCAGGGTGCAGGACAATATCTTTATAGGCTGCGACCCAGACCAGATAGTCCCGTACAGCTTTTGGAAAACTGATACTGTCATAGTTGGCTGTTAGTTTTTGTGATTTAGCCTTGGCGACAGCTCGGATGACATTGCCTGAACCCCAGTTATAGGCAACGATGGCAAGTTGCCAGTCGCCGAATATGCCATACAACTGTTGCAGATAATCAAGTGCCCCTTGCGTAGAACGCAAAATATCCCTGCGCTCATCTTTGAATGCATTCTGTGCAAGGCCTAAGTGCTTACCTGCTGCAGGCATGATTCCCCAAATGCCTGCGTGATGAACAGTACCTTTTTGTAAGGGGCTATAACTACTTTCAATAAATGGGATCAGCGCGATTTCCATCGGCATATCTCTGGCGCGTAACTCCTGAATAATATAAAACAAATACAGTGAGGCACGATCAAGGGAGGGTTGCAAATGGTATCTGCCCGAAGCGAAACGACGAGCCTGCTGATGAACAGCAGCACTATTGATTTCAGGTAGTTTGAAGCCATCGCGCATCACCTGCCATAAATCATTGGAAGCAGAAGTCTGAGCACCATTCGGTTGACCGACTAAAACAGAATGACTCAACTCTGTAATATGAAAATCAGCCTGGTTAATGAACAGAGGCTTGTTTTCTGGAGGCGTCGCGACGGGTGCGCACCCTGATAGCGCAAGCGCAACCAGGCACGCACCGAGCCTGACCGTGTTGTGTTGAACAATAAAAGCTAGCGCCATGTTGACTAAAACTCGTATTTGCAACTCTTTACACACATTGCGTTAAGAGTAATTTAACGTCCGCGTATTTTATTTGATAAACCGACAGATGGATGTATTCTTTCGCTCAAGCCGAAGTACAAGCTAATGCAGATGCAGATGTAGATGCATCAGCAGCAGAAACAGAAACGTAATCAAAAGCACGTTTATTGACGTTATCACAATCGAATACTTACCAAGTCAGGAATCAAATCATGTTGTCATACTGGATGCAAACCGTATCAAACGAAAGCGTACTTGAATTACGAGAAACTGCCCGCCCCACGCCTGGCCCCGATCAGGTCTTGGTGCAGCTGCATGCCGCGAGCCTGAATCGTGGTGAGTTTGTAATCGGTCATGGTTTACATAAAAGCGGTGTGGCCAATGCCATAGGCATGGAAGGTGCTGGCGTCGTTGTTGAACTTGGCACAAACGCCAAAGGCATCAAAGTTGGTGACAAAGTCATGGGGCGCTGCCGTGCGGCATTTGCAGAATATGCCTGCATGGATGTGCGCGAAGCGATGCAAATACCTGCGTCAATTTCTTTTGAACAAGCCTCAAGTATTCCACTGACATTTTTAGTCGTGCATGACATGCTATCGATTCAGGGAAAACTAAAAGCTGATGAATGGCTTTTAATCAATGGTGTTTCTTCAGGTGTTGGTGTAGCGGCATTACAAACGGCCAAGGCAATGGGTGCAAAAGTAATCGGCACCTCTGGTTCACCGGAAAAGCTCAAGCGTCTTGAACAATTTGGACTGGATGTTCCAATTTGCTCCAGAGGTCCGGGTTTCGCATCACAGATCATGGAGCTCACGGACGGTGTCGGTGTTAATTTAGTGGTCAATACTGTTGGTGGCACGGTCTTTGCAGAAGATATTCGCTGTATGGCGTTTGAAGCCCGACTAGCAATGGTTGGCTATGTAGATGGTGTATTACACGCTGATCTTGACTTACAGGCTTTACACGCCAAGCGGCTTAAACTTTTCGGCGTATCCAATAAGCTGCGCACTGCAGATCAACGCGCAGAATTTTTACCTGAATTCAAAGCAGAGGTTTTACCTGCCATCGCAGATGGCCGAATCAAACCTCTTGTCGATCAGGTATTTCCTTTCGACCAGTTATCTCAGGCTAAGGCAATGATGGAGTCCAACCAGCACGTTGGAAAAATTGTTTTGCGTATGCCCGTTTAACCCACGGCTCACTCACACGACAATGCATATTCAATTCAAATACAAAAAAAACGCTTTACTGACAAGCGTCCTATTGTTATCAACACTCTCATTCACAGGTAGTAGCCTCGCACAGACTTCGCCCTATCCAAACAAACCGATTCGGTTTCTGGTGGGCTTTGCGCCAGCCGGAGCCGCCGACTATGTTGCCCGTGTCATCAGCGACCCCCTATCCAAAGCACTTGGACAACCCGTAATCGTGGAGAACCGTGCAGGAGCCGGCTCCAGTATTGCCGCGGATCTGGCTGCCAAGGCCGCGCCTGACGGCTATACGATCCTGCTGGCGAGTCCAAGCAGCATTTCTGTGAATCCCGCCCTCAATCCAAAGCTGAACTACTCAGCTAAAGACCTGCTCCCCGTCACCAAGGTTACCTCTTCACCGCTTGTGATCGCAGTCAATACCTCAACGGGTATCAACTCCATTCAGGAGCTGATCGCCAAAGCCAAGAGCGCTCCTGGCGTACTGAATTACGCAACATCAGGCAACGGCTCCGCACCGCACCTTGCTGCAGCACTTTTCCTGGAGCAAGCAGGTGTCGAAATGATGCACATCCCTTTCAAGGGTGGAAGTCTGGCGATTCAATCCGTTGTGTCGGGAGACACGCAACTCACCTTTGGTACTCCGCCGTCTGTGTTACCGATGGTGCAGGCGGGACGATTAAAAGCAATCGGCGTGAGCTGGCAAGAAAGTACAAATCTGGTACCTGGAGTACCAGGCATGAAAGAGTCAGGTATGCCTGACTACAGTATGGATTTTTGGTATGGGATTTTTGTTCCGGTTGGAACGCCTGCGACTGTCATACAAAAACTCTTTGAGGCGACACAATCTGTCATGGCACTACCAAATGTGCGTTCAGCACTCGCCAGAGAAGGCACCGATGTTTCGGTCTCAGAATCTCCTGCAGCTTTTAGAGACTTTTTAATGCAAGACGAAAAGTTCTGGATAAAGCTTGTCAGGGATGCTGGCGTCAAACTCGACTGACATACACCCCACGAAAGTGATGCGAACATCCCTGTCGTGGGGTCTATTAAACATCCTGATTATTTTGCAGCCCCTGCTTTGGGTTTGTCTTTATAAACATTCGCCCAATACGCTAGTGCATCTGCGTAGTATTTCTCTGATTCAGCCAGAGTAGCTGGAGTGACCTCAATTGCCATTTCAGCAATTTTTTTCTGGATTTCAGGATCCTTTAACGCGTTATTCAACGCCACATTGAACCGCTCAGCCATGGGTTTAGGCAAAGCTTTAGGCGCATACACAGCAAACCAGTTATCTCGGCTTCCATATTTAAAACCTTGATCAGTCGTAACCGGGTGCTGACTGAGCCAAACCATTGAATGCGTTGAGTAAACGCGTGCGCCAAAGCGCCACCGGATCATCTGCGGCAAGCAGTTCAAAGGGACTGATACAGCGTGCCCATTGAAAAACACCAAACAAAGCATAATCTGCATAGAGAGGTTGATCTCCACCGAAGAATTCCTGTTGCTTAAGCGTCATACGTAAAGGCATCAAACCATCCCGGAATGGCTGAAGCTTTGATTCGCGATCCGCCACCACCTGCTCGAGCGACATACCAAAACGCTGCTCACGCGACTCGCGAAAGTAAGGTTTATCAGTTTCTGTCAGGTGATCATAAATATCGACCAGAATCATCCGGATTGCCTGACTGGCCATCACAACAGCAAAATTACAGTAGAACTTACTCAGTGCAGTTCCCTGTGGCCCGCCAAACAAAGTAGGACGGTCAGGGAAGGTTTGCTCAAGATAATTTGCGATATCCCAAGACTCAGATAACCATTTATCACCGTGCACTAGAACAGGAACCTTCGTCTGACCTGAAGGCGCCAGCACATCCCTATCCATAAAACGCCATGGAATAGTTTGAACATCCAGACCTTTGTGGGCAAGTGCCATACGGATCGCCCAGCAGTAAGGACTAAAGCGTCGCTCGGGGTCTGAGCCGGATAATTCGAAAAGTTTGATTGTCATGATGATATTCTTGAGGACTATTTTTGGAATTGATTCAATCAATATAACTGACATTTTTTAAAAAGGTACCACTTCTGCATCCCTCGAATCACCTAACTGTCTCGGATGAACACGGCATACGAAATCTGTCGTTCGGCACACGTTTTATACAGGGAGGCATGCGGATCCACGATCCCTATGCCCTGGAGTTCGAATACATACAGCAGATGATGTTGTGGATGTTATTTAGTCGATCACCCTCGCATATTGTCCAGCTAGGGCTGGGCGCCGCGTCATTGACCAAGTTTTGTTACAAGCATTATCCTCGCAGCAAAATTACTGCCGTTGAGCTCAACCCCGCAGTGATCGAGATTTGTCGCTCGGAATTTTATTTGCCACAAGATGACAAACGACTATCCGTGATCGTGATGGATGCGATGGACTACGTCACGAACAAGGCGAATCACTCCAGAGTGGACATCCTGCAAGTCGATTTATATGACGCGCAAGCTGAAAAACCGGCACTTGATTCGCCAGAGTTTTATCAAGCCTGCTCGGAGTGTCTTTCACCTGAGGGCATGATGACCGTCAATCTTTTTTGCGATGCGCCTGATCACTCTAAAAATATAGAATCGATGGAGCAATCATTTGAAGCCGTAGCATGGCTCACTGAAGTCCATGACAGCAATATCGTTGCGATCGCATTCAAAAAATCGCCGTCAATTAATTTTGAAAAACTCTATGAGCGTGCCGCATTGCTTGAGCAACAGCTTAAGCTACCCGCGAGCACCTGGGTCGATGGACTGGTTCAGTGGATGCACGGACCCTAACCAGGCACGTGCATCGTGGAGTATCACTCAGATTTTGAGTTATTTCTCTTGATAAAGTCGATCAATATCTGGCTGACTTTTTCGGGCTGCTCCTGTTGCACCCAGTGTCCAGCGCCTTCAACCAGAACGGTACCCTGATACTTGGTGCAAAGCGTCTGCTCTACACGCTCAAGACCTCCAGGTGTCTGATATACACCCCAGTCACTTTTTCCACCCATAAACATTGCTGGCACATTGATCGTAAGACCCGCAAATACAGCTAGATCCTTATCGCCCGGATTCCTGCGATACCCTTGCAACCCTCCCTGAAAACCTGTACGACTGTACTCTTCTGTATAGACCTTCAATTCATCATCAGGTAACCACTTACAGGCGCGGATGTTCTCCGGAGAAGGCATATCAGGCGCAACGGACTCGGCCATACCTTTTTCCAGATCCATTACATAATACCGGGGAAGCTTGGCCCATTCACTCGCACTTAGCTCTGAGAGTGGGTGAGGTTTGTTCTTTACCCAGTCAGCACTTTTCATATGGTAATAAGCACGTAAAAAATCGTGCAGACCCTGACTAGGATGCCAGATATTTTCATTCGCAGGTTTGGTTGCGTAATAGTTCATGTAGTACTTGCGAGGCGGATTAAGCTTTGCCAGATCTTCGTTGATCCGAACCGGTTCAACAGGCGCAGCAAGTACATTCGCAGTATTAAAGGGCAAGGACTCCGGCCCTCCCCTAAAGGGCGAACTCATCATGACGACCGATCTGAATACATCCGGGCGCGTAAGTGCGCACCAGCCTGCAAGAGGCGATCCCTGATCATGACCGATCACTGCCGCAACAGAGCGATAACCCAGCGCATAGACCAGAGCCAGCATGTCATGAATTTTATTCAGCGTACTAAATGGTCTCAAATCATCGTCATACTGCACATCCGAGCCAGAACTACGTCCGTACCCTCTGACATCAGGCGCGATCACATGATAGCCAGCCTGGGCGAGAGGAACCATGACTTTACGCCAGCTATAGGCGAGCTCGGGAAACCCATGTATGAGAAGCAATAACGGCCGGCCAGCGGTTTCGTAGCCAGCCTCAAGAACATGAAACCTGATTCCATTTACATCGTCAACAAAACGTGAACGAATGCCAGTGGGGAGAGTTGAGGCGTTGAGTGGTGTCATTTGTCAGCGGTGCAAAGGATTTGTATTTTTGAACAATACCATCATCGCTTTAAAACCAACAAGCCCACCCAGATAGCCAGTCAGTAAAGAAAATCAAGCTCTATCTACGGAACCGCGCCTGGATTGAGACTGATTTCTACCACCTATATGTGTTTCCCTGTCGCTGCGACTCAGTGGGGTTCTCCTGCCCTGGTTAATTTGAGTTGTATCTTGATGCCCCTGTTTATTCACATCATTTTCAACTTTGCCTGAATGTGGTGTTTGATGGTCAGACGCGTCGGGACGATTTTTCATGATTATCTCGATAATGTGAAAAAGTTTTTTCATCAAATTACATTTTTCTTATGTTCAGGCAGTAGTGTCCAGTTTAACCGGACACTACTGCAAACTTATATCTCTCCATATATTTTCAATTATTTTTTTAAAATCCAAACTGAAATCACGCTCTGGGTTCTGTTCTAAATCATGTTCTGGGTTCTGTTCAATACACGATTGAAGAAACCCGCCACGGGGAAGCGCAAGCCGAAAATGGATGTGAGTTTGTTGATCTCAGCACATTAAATAAAATCAACATCCGGATGTTCATGTCGCGAATGGCATCCGTCGAAAACCATCCATGAGGTGGTGCTAACCAATCATGGATATGGGTTTATCGGTATCGCCATAGAAAAAAATCGACAGGCAGTAGATCACTTCTCCTGCAGAAAATGCAACCGAACTCGCAAAACACGCTGCCGAAAACGCGATGGAGTCTTTGCATATTGCGGTTCAGGCTGCTGAACAAGCACTTAAAGATAGTCAGGAGGCAGTCAAGTCAACTGAGAAAGCCAGTAAATTAATCATGGAACGAGGTAAAGAAGTCGTTGCACAATCTGTCGAGTCAATCCGAGAAGCTGCGATCAGGTCACGGACGGCATCCAAGCGTGCAGCCGACCAGTCCTCAGTCATGGATCCACCCAAGGATAGGCCTAATGACATTCAAAAAATTCAGTAATCTTTTATTTCAAACCAAGACGACAGGCACTTTAGTCTCCTTTATTTAGAAAATTAAAATGTAAAGACGTCCAATCTAGGGTTTTCTCTCCCCTCCGCATACTGTAATTTTTCCGAGTTTAGTGCAAGATACTGAAGTTGGCTAAAGGTAACTTGTGCTTAAACAAGATTTCAAAATAATCGCAGTACTCGGAGACAAGTAATGAATTTCAAGAAATCAGTTCTTTCCACCCTTCTCACAGGAGCCCTGCTTAGCGCCGGCATCCTGACAAGCGTTGCTCAGGCCCAAGATGCCAAGCCATTCCGTATTGGTGCGATGGTTGATATGTCGGGCATTTATTCCGCGCTGGGCGGCCCCGGCATGGTTAACGCCATCAAAATGGCTTCAGAGGACTTCGGCGGCAAAGTACTGGGTCGCCCTATCGAAATTCTCTCCGCGAATTACCAGAATAAAGTCGACATCACTTCAGCACGCGCACGTGAATGGTATGACCGTGATGATGTCAACATGATTATCGAATCAAGTGACTCAGCATCGGCCCTAGCTATCCAGAAAATTGCGCGTGAGAAAAAGCGTATCGCAATCTTCGCCGGCTCTGCAAGTTCAGCCTTGACGAACGCCGAATGCTCACCTTATGGCGTGCACTATGTATACGATACCTACGCGCTTGCGCACGGCACAGGTGCGGCGGTAACAAAAGCCGGAGGCGATAGCTGGTTCTTCATCACTGCAGATTACGCATTTGGTCAGGCACTGGAAAAAGATACCAGTGAAGTAGTCGTCGCCAATGGAGGCAAAGTAGTTGGCAGCGTTCGTGCACCACTGAACTCACCTGATTTCTCCTCTTACCTTTTGCAGGCTCAAGCATCCAAAGCTAAAGTCATTGGTCTAGCCAATGCTGGCACGGATACACAAAACGCTGTCCGTCAGGCCTCTGAGTTCGGTATTGTTCAGGCTGGCCAGAAAATGGCTACTCTTCTTGTTTTCCTGACCGATATCAAAGGAATGGGATTGCAAGTTGCACAAGGTCTGATGTTTACCAACGGATTCTATTGGGATCGTAACGACGACACGCGCGCCTTTGCAAAACGTTTCGGTGAGCGCAATGGTGGTGCAATGCCTTCAATGGTTCAAGCTGGCGCCTATTCTGCTACCATGCACTATCTGAAATCAGTCGCTGCTGCGGGAACCGATGATGCTGATGCAGTTGCAGCCAAAATGAAAGAAATGGAAATCAATGATTTCTTTGCGACAAAAGGTAAAATCCGTGTGGATGGCCGTATGGTCCACGACATGTACCTGGTAGAAGCCAAAAAACCCTCAGAATCGAAAGGTCCCTGGGACTTAATGAAAATCATATCGGTTATTCCTGGCGACCAAGCTTTCCGCCCCCTGTCAGAAAGTGTTTGCCCATTAGTTAAGAAAGCTGGCTAAGCAGGTGGGTAACATACCTTTGTAATAAATTTAAAGTTATACCCACTAAATGGATACCTGAAATATTTTCAGGTATCCATTTTTTTTAATTACACTGGGTCGTAGGGTCTGGAACTTATTGACCTTTGTATTTAAAAATTTAAAATATGAAAAAAACGATTCAAAATGTGCCTACCTTCAGGCAACATTTACAAAAAATTATCTTTGATTCGGATACCCCTGCCGGCAGGATGTTCGATAAAGTATTAATTACAGTGATTCTGTTATCACTTGTAATGGTCATTCTCGATAGCGTAGAGTCGATTTCTAAAAGATATTATTTTCAACTGTCCTTTTTAGAATGGGTTTTTACAGGTTTATTTACACTCGAATACGCAGCCAGAATTTATTGCTCACCACAAAGATTGCGTTATATCCGCAGCTTTTTTGGCATCGTCGATCTTCTGACTCTGATTCCTCTATATTTTGCGATGCTTTTTCCAGAACTTCATTCGTTGATAGATGTAAGAGTACTCAGATTGATTCGTATATTTCGAATTTTCAAACTGACGGCTTATATTTCTGAATACACCCATCTAGCCAATGCTTTCAAGGCAAGCAGAAGAAAAATTCTTGTTTTTCTATCAATCGTATCGATGGTTGTACTCGTGATGGGGACACTCATGTATGTCGTGGAGGGTCCTCAACACGGCTTTACCAGTATCCCCGTTGGAATTTACTGGGCTATTACTACGATGACTACGGTTGGTTATGGTGACATCACACCCAAAACAGATCTGGGCAGACTGATCTCGTCTGTCATGATGTTAATGGGTTGGGGTACTTTAGCTGTGCCAACTGGAATTATGACCGCAGAGATGACGCAACTTTCACGCAAATCTAATTATAAAAAATGTACTTACTGTCACAGAGACAATCTAAATGAGTCTGATATTTACTGTGGCTCATGCGGAATGGATCAACGTAAGTAGCTTGATCCAATCATGCTTACAGTTATTGCGGTTGAAAACTAATCAGTCTTTGAGGTGAAACGCTGAAAGATATGACGCGTCATTCCTTTTGCCAGCTCTTCTTCACCAAAGAATATTGTTCCCATACCGTCCTGACTTAACAACTGCGACTCTTGCTCGGTATGCGTACGGATAACAACTTCAATTCCTGGATTGAGTGTTCTTGCCGTGTCGACCATTTGTCTGACCTGAATGGTATCTGGCGTAGCGATGACCAACATTGCTGCCTCAGCAATATGGGCCTGAATTAAAACCGCCGGCTCACCCGCATTACCAGAAACCGCTGCGATACCTTTTGTCCTCAAGACTTCAACCAGCTCCCGGTTCTGTTCTGCGATGACGTAAGGGATGCCCTGTTCATCAAGTGCTTGAGCAATTCTTCTACCTACCCGACCATAGCCTACGAGTACAACCTGACCTTCCAAATATTTTTCAGTTGTATTTACAGGTAAGGTCGCTGTTTGATCCAGTCGCGCATTTAACTTGCGCGCAAATGAAAAACGATGAAGTAGCCAGCCAAGTGACGGCTCAATCAATTTAAATAAAAACGAATTGAATGCAATGGACAACAATACGCCTGAAAGAATGAGCGTCATGCCATCCTTTTTCAACAAACCAAGCGTCACGCCCAGGCCTGACAAAATAATTGAAAACTCACCAATTTGTGCCAGGCTTACACCGATTGAAAATGCAAGGCGCAAAGGATATCTGGATAACAGAATCACGGCTACGGCTGCCAAAAAGTTGATCAACACTACGATCATGAATACAATCATCACACGCAAAGGTTGTTCATAGAGAATCGCAGGTTCTACAAGCATTCCTATCGATACAAAAAACAATACTGAAAATGCGTCTCTCAGTGGCAAAGTCTGCTCTGCTGCACGGTGACTAAATTCAGATTCGCGCATGACGGTACCAGCAAAAAAGGCACCGATTGCGAAAGAAACATTAAATAGTTCAGAGGCTCCATATGCAATACCAATGGCGGTAGTGATGACAGCGAGAGTGAATAGCTCTCTTGAGCCGGTTTGAGCAACTTGCCATAACAGATAGGGCAGCACCCGTTTACCTACGATCAACATCACCGCCACAAAGGCTGACACTTGCAATAGCGTTTTGCCAACCTCTTTCCATACACTGATCGCTAAAAGGGGTTGAGCACTGGCGGGCGCAAGCATCTCCGCAAAGGCTGGCAGCATCACGAGTGCGAAAACAGTTACGAGATCCTGTACAACCAACCAGCCCACGGCAATACGTCCGCTCAATGAGTCAAGCTCATCTCTGGCTTCCAGTGACTTCAGCATGACAACTGTGCTCGCGCACGCAAGACAAAGCCCGAAAATGAGCCCACTCGCGGCACTCCATCCCCATAAACTGGAGACTAGGAAACCAACTGCTGTCGTTGCGGCCATCTGAATGAAAGCCCCAGTCATCGCAATTCGCTTGACCGCCATCAAGTCACTGGGAGAGAAATGCAAACCAACGCCAAACATCAACAGCATGATGCCGATTTCAGAGAGTTGCGATGCAATATGTGGATCTGCCACAAATCCTGGCGTGGCTGGTCCGATGATGATACCCGCGACAAGATAACCAACAATGGCGGGCACTTTGCTTCGCTCAGCCAGCAGGCCAAGAATCAGTGCCATTACAAAACCAACTGCGATGGTCGTAATTAAAGGCAAACTGTGCGTCAAAGCTTTCACCATCCATATCAAGAAAGACTAGTCTATATGATGAGGGAGATTCTTATATGAACGCAACCTTTAATTAGTGATCTACAAATCCTCTTCGCTGCGCCATCTTCAGACCAAGAGCCCGAAGTGTTTCCTGAGTCAGAAATGCTGCATGAGGATATATCTCTGCCTCCTCTTGTGCGGCATGTCTTTGATACTTCTCCACGAATTCTTTCAAGTGCACGGGTACAGGGTGATTCTCACCCTGTTCAAGTTTCTCCAGCCAGACGCTGCAGATTACCCATAACTGATTAAGAACCTGATGCTCGGCCTCCAGACGATTAATCGCTTCAGATAATATCTGGTACAGATCAGCACCCATCGCATCGGGGCTCAATATTCGCAGCGCAGGAAAAAGATCCTCTTCTTCATCCTGATGATGCAGGGGCGCCGCCATCGTGAAATAGCGCATGATGCTTTGCGCTGCTTCACGTGCACTGTCATCCACCCCACGCTTTGACACATGGGTTTCCAGCTTAAGCATCAGATTTGTAAATCGCCGTACTTTTTCATGGCAGGTTTTTAACAAATCGATTGGCGCATCAAAGATTGTGTTCATGCTGCCAGAGTTTTTTTATCGCTGGTAAAGAGAATATTGTTTTCAAGGTGAATATGCTGCATGAGGTCTTCACGCAGCTGCCTGAGTCCTGCGTAAAGCGCTCTCCATGTATTGCACGCATCCGCAGGCTCAGTAATGTCCTGTGTTAAATCTTCAAGACGTGCCAGAGCCTCTCCATGCTGATCATGCTCAAATCGCATCATGGAAACAGGTGCCATCACAGTATCAGCGCTAACTCGTCTTAGCATCGGGAAAAGGATTTGCTCCTCTTTCAGCATATGGCTTTCAAGCTCTTGCTGCATATCTGTCAAATGATCGGCAAGACCAAGAGGACATCCTGCACGTTCAGCATGGACTTGCTCGACCCTGCGCGCCAGACGAATCAGTTCAGGTAATTCTTCCCGGTGTCGTGCATGATAACGCTCGAGAATATGGTCGATGAGATCATCTTTAGATTCCTCCCTCCAATCCAGCTCGGCATGCTGGCCAAGTGCAATCAGCGCGTTTAACTGCTCCAGTACTGGTTCAGTATTCTCAATTTTTCTGCGTGCAAGCGCTTCTCGCAGACTTTTTTGACCACCACAGCAAAAATCCAGCTTGTTCGTATGAAAAATTCGCGTTGCACCCGGAATATCGCAGGCAATCGTGCCAATGGTCTGATCAAGTAATGTAGTCATAGCGTTCTCTTTGTTTGGGTTTCCATTTTGATATTTAGCAAGAGCCATGCCAGGGTACAACCCTTTGATTTACATCGGATTTTTTAATTAATGGTAATATATACCCTAACATAAAAGGTATTAAATACCTTTTTTTATGGTACTTATTACCTTTTATGTTCATCACTATCATCTGCCAAAACCATTCAAGCATTTTTCTTATCAAACAGGACTGGATCAATATTGAAAACAGAACTCTCTCTGATCGCAGACCTGGTCACGGATCTGCCGCGTGCTATTCGCGCACAACGCATGGTCAAAACCGTACGTGAAGAGTTTGGATGCCATGCGGTCGGTTTACTCAAGATAGAAGGTGACAGCATGACACCGGTTGCATTTGAAGGGCTTGCAAAGGAAACGCTTGGCAGGCGATTTGTGATCGCTCAGCATCCAAGGCTTGGCAGCATTATCTCCACCAGGAGTCCTGTTCGTTTCCTGCCTGGAAATCCGCTACCCGATCCGTATGACGGTCTGCTAGACGAGAAAATCGGACAAGCCCTGCCTGTGCATGACTGCATGGGAATCAGCCTGTATCTCGAAGGTCAGGTCTGGGGTGCTTTAACACTCGATGCATTTGATGGCAAAACTTTCAAAGCAAGTGACATTGCAAAGCTCACTACCTACGGGCTTTTAGTTGAGGCGGGAGTAAGAGTCTCCAGACTTGAGGAAGACAATAGAAATTTACGGGCACTGCGCGGGACAGACTCAGTCAATCCAGTGAATGTAAAAGTAAATCAGGAAATCGTCGGGCAGAGTGCAGTCATACGCAACTTAATTCACGAACTCGACGTTGCAGCAGACTCGGATTTACCAATATTGCTTCTTGGCGAAACCGGTGTTGGCAAAGAACTGTTTGCACAGCGTATCCATCAGTCATCTCAACGTAAAAAGGGACCGATGATCCATGTTAATTGTGCGGCACTGCCTGAATCGCTGGCAGAGAGTGAGTTATTTGGACACGTAAAGGGCGCGTTTTCTGGTGCAACGAGCGATAGAGCCGGACGAATTGAAGCAGCGGATGGTGGTACGCTTTTTCTTGATGAAGTGGGTGAACTCCCCCTCACCATCCAAGCAAAACTGTTGCGTACCGTTCAGAATGGTGAGATCCAGCGGCTAGGCGAGGATCATCCGCGAAAGGTCAATGTACGCATTGTTTCGGCTACAAATCGGCAGCTACAAGACACCATCCGGCAAGGACGCTTTCGGGCCGACCTCTATCATCGGCTTTCTGTCTATCCAGTTCATGTTCCTCCACTGAGGGAGCGCGGAACAGATGTCTTGATTTTGGCAGGACGATTTTTGGAGCTCAATCGCTCGCGACTTGGTTTGCGAAGCTTGCGGCTTTCAGAAGCTGCAGAACACGCCCTATGCCAGTACTCCTGGCCAGGTAACGTACGGGAACTTGAGCACGTCATCAGTCGGGCCGCATTGCGCGCACTCAGCCAGGGTGCGAGTCGGGATGATATCGTGACTTTGGAGCCAAAATCACTGGCCCTTGAGTCTGAGGGTTTAGTCGTAGCTAGCGAGAATGAAATATACTCCGCAGAGATAAACACTCCTGAGAACGAAAAGATGCACGACTCACTGAAACAATTGACTCAAGCCTTTCAGCGTGCACAAGTCCGCTCCCGACTCCAAGCCCATCAAGGAAGATGGGTCGATGCCGCACAAAGCCTGGGCATCGACACCAGCAATCTTCACAAGCTTGCCAAACGTCTGGGAATCAAATGAACGACTTATTTAAACCACGGGTGTGCGAATCAGATAATCAAATGCACTGAGTGCTGCCTTGGAGCCCTCGCCTGCAGCAATCACAATCTGTTTAAAAGGTACAGTTGTGCAATCACCTGCGGCAAATACACCTGGTACGTTTGTGTGGCCTTTGGCATCTACGACGATTTCACCAAACTTGGTTAAGTCCAGAGTTTCTTTGAGGAACTCCGTGTTCGGAACCAAACCAATTTGTACAAACACACCTGCGAGTTCCACATGGTGTTCCACACCCGTGGCGCGGTCTTTGAAGCTAATACCGTTGACTATGCTGCCGTCACCTGTGATCTGCGTGGTTTGGGCATTTGTGTAGACGTCAACATTGGGCAAGCTGTTGAGCTTGTTAACCAATACCGCATCCGCCTTTAACTGGTCTGCGAATTCAATCACTGTAACGTGTTCGACTACACCTGCCAGATCGATTGCCGCTTCAATACCTGAATTACCGCCACCAATCACTGCTGTACGCTTGCCTTTGAACAAAGGACCATCGCAGTGCGGGCAATAGGCTACGCCCTTGTTTTTATACTCCTGCTCTCCAGGAACATTCACGTTGCGCCAGCGTGCGCCCGTTGACAGGATCACAGTTCGTGCATTGAGTGTGCCGCCATTTTCCATCTGTACCTGAATCATTGCGCCCGGCGTTGAAGCAGGGATCACTTTGGTGGCACGCTGAAGATTCATGATGTCAACACCATAATGACGCACTTGTGCTTCGAGAGCCGCGGCGAATTTAGGGCCGTCTGTTTCCAGGACAGAAATATAGTTTTCGATTGCCATCGTGTCATTTGTCTGGCCACCGAACCGCTCCGCGGCAACACCCACGCGAATACCTTTTCGCGCAGCGTAAATCGCAGCAGCAGCCCCTGCTGGACCACCGCCAACAATCAGCACATCAAAATCTTCTTTCGCATTGAGCTTTGCTGCTTCACGCGCACCTGCATTGATATCGAGCTTGGCAACAATTTCCTCGACATTCATGCGTCCTGAACCAAACACTTTGCCATTGAGAAAGACCATAGGTACGGCCATGATTTCGCGCTCGGTGACTTCTTTTTGAAAAGCACCACCTTCGATCACGACTGTTTTAACCTTGGGGTTAAAGATTGCCATCAACGACAATGCCTGCACAACATCGGGACAGTTATGGCAAGACAAAGACATATAGACCTCAAAATTGAAGTCGCCGTCCAGCGCTTTGATCGAGTCGATTATGTCTTGCTCGACTTTCGGAGGATGACCGCCGGTCCACAGCAATGCCAGCACCAGCGAAGTGAATTCGTGTCCAAGGGGCAATCCGGCAAAACGCACGCCCGTTGACTCGCCATCACGCGCAACCACAAAAGAGGGTTTGCGAATATCGTCGCCCGTCGTCTCGAGTGTGACCTTGTCCGAGAGCGCCACAATAGTCTCAAGCAGGTTACGCATCTCAGCGCCTGTCTCGCTATCGTCAAGTGAAGCGATCAGTCGGATTGGCTGGCGCAGCATGCCCAGATAAGTCTGTAATTGGGATTTGAGGGTGTCGTCGAGCATAGTTCTCTCCTGTTACGGGCAAAAATTTTCCACTACTGACAAAAACAGTCAGTCTGAATCGTTAAGTGTTGGGGGTTTGAGCTGAGGGTAAGGCACGTGGCTGTGTTCGACCGCCAGATGCCTTACGCTCAACGCCCTGCGTGTCAGGGCATTAAAACTGGATTTAGATCTTACCGACCAGATCCAGTGATGGAGTCAGAGTCTTTGAACCTTCGTTCCACTTAGCTGGGCACACTTCACCTGGGTGAGCAGCTGTGTACTGAGCAGCTTTTAGTTTACGTACGGTTTCCTTCACGTCGCGGGCAATTTCGTTTGAATGAATTTCGAGTGTTTTAATCACGAGATCCGGATTGACGATAAATGTACCGCGCAGCGCCAGACCTTCCTCAGCGATATGCACGCCGAAAGCGTTAGTCAACGCATGTGTTGGGTCACCAACCAATGGGAACTTAGCCTTGCCCACAGCTGGCGATGTCTCGTGCCAGACTTTGTGTGAAAAATGTGTATCTGTGGTGATGATGTAAACCTCAGCACCCATTTTCTGGAATTCAGGGTAGTGTTCAGCTGCGTCTTCGATCTCTGTAGGGCAGTTGAAAGTGAACGCTGCAGGCATGAATATCAGAACCGACCACTTGCCTTTCAGGCTGGCTTCGGTAACTTCGATGAACTTGCCATTATGGAAAGCTTGGGCTTTGAAAGGCTGGACTTGTGTGTTGATCAGGGACATAAAGATTCCTTTGTAGAGGGTTATTAGAAAAAACAATCGAATTGGTGAATTCGTTAGGCTCTATCATAATCGCACTGAGGAATTATGCTAATTGTTTGTTTTAATGATGTCGATTGTCCAAACCTATCTCCAGAAAAAATAAACCGATAAAAAAGGAAACCTAATGAAAGCTGCCTGGTATGAACGAAATGGCGAGGCTCGCGATGTGCTGGTTGTTGGGGAAATGCAAACCCCTGTCGCCGGACCGGGAGAAGTCCTAGTTAAAGTCAGTGTTTCAGGCGTGAATCCGTCCGACGTGAAATCCCGGCGCGCTCGACCTTTGATCGCTCCGCGTATCGTGCCGCATAGCGATGGTGGCGGCGTCATCGAGGCTGTCGGAGCAGGTGTTGCATCGAGCAGGATCGGGCAACGTGTCTGGATCTGGAACGGTCAGTTTGGACGTCCCATGGGAACATGCGCGCAATATATAGCGGTCCCTGAAGAACAGGCGGTCAGCCTGCCTGCCGACACCAGTTTTGACGCAGCCGCGTGCATGGGGATACCCGGTTTGACTGCCTTTGAAGCCGTTCGTCGTTGCGGTGAAATTAAGGGAAAAAACATTTTAGTGATCGCTGCAGCGGCCTCGGTTGGTCATTACGCAGCACAAATGGCTGCCCTCAAGGGCGCGCGAGTCATAGGAACGGTCAGTTCTGAAACTAAAGCCGCTCACGCACGTATGGCTGGTGTAGCAGAGACCATTAACTACAAAACAGAAAATGTTGCAGAGCGCGTCAAAGCACTGACCGGCGGGCGTGGCGTGGATGCAATCATTGATATGGATTTTTCTACAACGGCTGATCTGCTCAGGAAAGGGGCTCTGGCACCACATGGAACAGTATCTTGCTATGGTTCAAACTCAGTCGAAGACACACCTATTCCATTCAGGGTCTGTTTGCCAAACAGCTTAAGCTTGCAGTTTTTTCTTATATACGACTTAACACCTCAAGAGCGTAGCTTTGCTTTGCAAGAACTCAGCGCCCTGCTGAAGGCTGGAGTTCTGTCGCATGCAATCGGAGCGCGTTACCCGCTGTCAGACATCATCAAAGCGCACGAAGCGGTTGAACAAGGCAAAGTCATGGGCAATATAGTGATTGATATTGCCTAAACCCTCCTCTGCGCCCTAGACCTGTCTCAAGTGACAAGCGACCATGCGTCCGGAGGGCATGATCGTTTGTCTGGGTTCCTGGACTTTACAAATGTCCATCACATCTGGGCAGCGCGTATGAAAATGGCAGCCACTAGGGCGGTTGACAGGGCTCGGCACATCACCCTGTAAAACGATCCGGTGGGCCTTCTTTTTGGGATCAGGTACAGGCACAGCGGATAGCAAAGCTGTTGTGTAGGGGTGTTGTGGATTTGAAAACAACTCTGTGCGATCGGCCAGCTCCACTATCCGGCCCAGATACATGACTGCAACGCGATGCGTCATGTGCTCAACAATCGCGAGGTCATGGCTGATAAACAGCAACGCCAGACCAAGTTCTTTTTGCAGATCCTGCAATAGGTTAACAATCTGTGCCTTAACCGATACGTCAAGCGCCGAAACTGCCTCGTCGCAAATAATCAAATCGGGCTCTGCAGCCAAGGCGCGCGCAATACAGATCCGCTGCCGCTGTCCGCCAGAGAACTCATGTGGCCAACGCTCACCAGCATCTTTAGGCAAACGCACTTTATCCAGCAACTGAACAACGCGAGCTTTGATTTGCTCTTGGTCAGATGCAAGACCAAAATTACGGATTGGTTCGGCAATAATATCGTGCACCCGCATGCGCGGATTCAAGCTCGAGAACGGGTCCTGAAAAATCACCTGAATACGTTTACGCAAGGGGCGCAGCGCGCTCGCAGACAAAGAGTCGATGCGCGTCCCGTCCAGTATCACTTCACCAGATGTCAGATCAAACAAACGCAGGATCGAACGACCCACAGTGGACTTACCACAACCAGACTCTCCGACCAGCGCAAGCGTCTCGCCTTTCTTGATAGAAAACGAAACACCATCGACTGCATGGACATGGCCCGTGACCTTACTAAAAATACCAGTCTTGATCGGAAAGAATTTTTGAATCTGACGGACTTCAAGTAGGGGGACGGAGGCGGACGTAGACATTCGGTTAACCTGATTCGAGTAAGTCATGAGCAAAGCTTAATCATTAGCAAAAGCAACTTCACCAGCAAAGTGGCAGGCCACCTGATGACCGGACTCTTTGATTTGCATGGCGGGTGCGATCTCATGACAAGGTTCTTTTGCCAACGGACAGCGTGATGCGAACACGCAACCTGTGATCTTTTGTTTCAAGCTAGGTACCAGCCCGGGGATCTCTTTCAAGCGCGTAGAATGTCCCGCAGCCGATGTGCCAAGCTTGGGTACCGCGCCTAGCAAACCCTGCGTGTAGGGATGCAACGGGTTGGCAAACAACTCCTCCACTGGCGCCTCTTCGACCTTGCGTCCGGCATACATCACCATGACACGCTCAGCGACTTCGGCTACAACTCCCAGATCGTGCGTAATCAGTACGATGGCAGCTCCAATTTTATTTTTCAGGTCTGCCATCAGATCCAGAATCTGCGCCTGAATTGTGACGTCAAGCGCAGTAGTTGGTTCGTCAGCAATTAACAACTTCGGATTACAGGCAAGTGCCATCGCAATCATCACCCGTTGACGCATGCCTCCTGAGAGTTGATGCGGATATTCATTGAGCCGACGCTGACTTTCTGCAATACCGACCAAATCCATCAGCTCAAGGGCACGTGCCATGGCCTGATCCTTGGAGATGTCTTGATGCAAGCGCAACGTCTCACACAACTGACGTTTGATTTTCAGCACCGGATTCAGACTTGTCATCGGCTCCTGAAAAATCATTGAAATCGCATCACCACGAATAGCACGCATCTCTTTATCGGATAACTTGAGCAAATCCTTGCCCTGGAATTTTATAGAGCCTGCAATCTTGCCAGGTGGCTCGGGTATCAGGCGCAGGATAGACATTGCCGTCACGGACTTGCCGCAACCGGACTCCCCCACAATGGCAAGTGTTTCTCCCTCGTTCACGATAAAGCTCACACCATCCACGGCACGGTTGATTCCGTCCGGAGTACGAAAGTGTGTCTGAAGGTTTTCGACTTCTAATAAGGCCAAGAGATATCTCCGATCAGCTCGATTTCGACTTGCGAGGATCCAGCACATCGCGGAAACCGTCACCCATCAGGTTGACAGCCAGCACAGTGAGAGACAAGAAAATAGCTGGAAAAAATATGATGTACGGCTTGATTTGGAACAAGGTCCGGCCATCGGCCATGATGTTGCCCCAAGAAGGGATGATTGGTGGCACGCCAGCACCAATAAACGACAAGATTGACTCGGTGATCATCGCAGAGGCACAAATATACGTCGCCTGCACGGTCAGCGGTGCGAGTGTATTGGGCAAGATATGCCGCCAGATCAGCATAGGCATGCGACAGCCACAAGATATCGCCGCATCAACATATGCCTGTTCACGCAGTGACAAAACAACGCCTCGGACCAGACGCGAAACGCGTGGAATCTCAGCAATCGTAATAGCAATTACAACGTTCTGGACACTCGCTCGCGTCAGCGCCATCAAGGCAATTGCTAACAAGATAGGTGGGATCGACATCAGGCCATCCATGACACGCATGATGATGGCATCCAGGCGTCGGAAAGTGCCCGAGAGCAGACCGATTGTCAGGCCAATCAGAGAGGCTAATAACGCAACGGCAAAACCGATCGTGAGCGATACCCGCGCACCATACAAGACACGCGAATAAATATCGCGGCCAAACGCATCTGTACCAAACCAGTAAAGCGCAGAAGGTTCAAGATTGCGCTTGCGCGGTGCAAGCTCGGTTGGATCGACCGTACCTAGCCAGGGGGCCGCAACCGCTATGAACAGCATCACGAGCAGCAGACCGGCGCCGAAGGCGATCGTCGGATTGTTGAGTAGGAAACCCCATAAGCCTTTACGTTGGCGTCGTGGTTTAAGCAGATCAGGTAGTGAAGGCGCAGCAGCAAAAGTATTCATCAGTAACGTATCCTAGGATCGACGATCGTATAGATCACGTCAACGCACAGATTAACCAGCACATATACAAAACTAAATACCACCACCAGCCCCTGGATAAGCGGATAGTCGCGACGCACAATCGCATCAATCGTCAATCGTCCCAAACCAGGAATCGCGAAGACGCTCTCTGTCACCACCGCACCGCCGATCAGTAAGGCGATACCAATACCAATCACCGTGACAACTGGAACCGCAGCATTTTTTAATGCATGCAGAAACAAGATACCTATTTGCCCCATACCCTTTGCTTTCGCCGTCCGGATGTAATCCTGCGACAACACCTCAAGCATGGTGGCACGGGTGATGCGAGCGATCAATGCAATATAAACAAAGCCAAGAGCAATCGATGGCAGCACAAGGTGCTCAAACCATTGACCAATGTCTTTCTTAAACGAAACATAGCCCTGTACTGGAAACCAGTCCAGTTCAAGAGAAAGAAAAAAACTCATCAGATATCCGACTACAAATACCGGAACAGAAAAACCAATGACCGAGATAGCCATGATGCTGCGGTCAATCCAGGTACCCGCCTTCCAGGCTGCTAAAACACCGATAGGAACGGCTACAGTGATCGCAATCACCAACGTCAGCACCATCAAAGATAGTGTCGGCTCGACTCGCTGTCCAATCAACTCAATGACTGGCATACCCGTGAACATTGAGGTTCCCAAATCTCCCTGCAGGAGATTAAAAAACCACTCTGAAAATCTGACAAGAAACGGACGGTCCAGTCCCAGATTGGCGCGAATTTTTTCAACGTCCGCCGGACTAGCCTGATCGCCAGCAATGACCGCGGCGGGATCGCCCGGAGCAATATAAAGCAAGCTAAATACAAACAGGGCAACAATCAACATGACCGGTATGGTGGCCAGTACCCTGCGAAAAATATAACTAAACATAGTGATCGATATTCCGTACTTCTAGATTGGGGCCGAAACGGCAATGGATCAAAGAGACCAGCCCACTCAGACGAACGGGGCCGGTCTCAATCCTATCAAACCAGAGTTAGGTTTTTTTCACACCACTAAACCATGGCAGAGGGCCGCCAGCGATACCAGTGACGTTCTTGCGCCAAGCTTGATGCAATAAGAAAAAGCCTGTGGGAATGTATTCAACATCTTCCATTGCAGACTTGTTAATAGCAGCAATCGCAGTTTTCTCAGCTTCCAGTGTTGAGGCATCAAACCACTCACCAACGCCTTTTTCGACTACAGGATTAGTCGGCCAGCCAAACCACGCCTTGTCACCGTTGGCGCGCACGCCTACGTTGCCCGCAATGGTTGCACAGTCCGCACCGGAGTGCCATGTGTGGAACATGCTCCAGCCACCTTGACCGGGTTCGTTTTTGGAGGCACGACGTTGTCCCACAGTACCCCAGTCAGTTGCCACAAAATCAACGTTCATTCCCAAACGTTTAAGTACGTCGGCAGTAATTTCGCCTTGCGCCTTGGTAATTGAGTTGTCCTGCGCCACGATACATGTCACGGGCTCGCCCTTATAACCGGATGCAGCAAGCAGCTTTTTAGCGGCTTCCAATTGCGGGCCATTCTTCAGAACCTCGCCACCATTCTCTGTTGAGAAAGGTGTTCCGGGAGTAAAGAAACTGGGCAGCGGCTTCCACAAGTTAGTGTCAGAACCCGCAACTGCGCGCATGTAGTCTTCCTGACTGATCGCCATCTGAACAGCCTGGCGCACTTTCACGTTGTTAAAAGGTGCGTGCAGGTGATTCATACGAAATGAGCCGATGTTACCCAGCGGATCGGCGATTTCGACAACGATATTTCGGTTTTTCTTAAGTAGCGGTACCAGATCCGGCAGTGGCGACTCCCACCAGTCAACCTCGCCATTCTGCAATGCGGCAGATGCGGTTGCTGGATCAGGCATGACGATCCACTCAATCCTGTCGAAATTAATGGCTTTGCTACCAGACATCCAGCTAGGCGCTTCGCTGCGCGGGTTATAGCCGTCAAATCGCTCAAAAACCGCCAGTGCACCTGGTTTCCATTCCTTTCGGGCGAAACGCATTGGTCCCGAGCCAACATACTCTTCGATCTGTTTGAAAGGATCGGTCTTGGCAATCCGCTCTGGCATGATGAAACAGCAGGGCGTACCGGCCTTACCCAAAGCGAGCAGCATCTTTGGATAGGGTTTAGAGATTACCCATTTGAAGGTCGTGTCATTGACAGCCACCAGTTCTTGCTGGATTGCCTTGAGCATCAGCCCCATCGGATCTCGTGCTGACCAACGAGTAATACTGGCCACGCAATCGACAGCGCGCACAGGCTCACCGTCATGGAATTTCATTCCAGGACGAAGCTTGAAAGTCCAAGTCAACCCATCAGGCGACATTTCTTCACTTTCAATCATCTGACGCTGTGGCTTTAACTTGTCATCGATCCCATACAAAGTATCCCAGACAAGTTGTGAAGCATTGCGAACAACGTACTGCGAGCCCCAAATTGGATCAAAATTCGCCAAATTCGCCTGAGGCACGAACCTCAGCACACGTGAGGAAGACTGCGAAAATGCTGGTGTACCAATCATGCCCGTAGCTGCCAAACCCAAGCCAGCCGCGCCCTTCAGTAAATCACGTCGATTAAGATTCATATAAGACTCCAGATAAATTGAAATGTCTAATACCTATGAAAGCAATTACCGTGCCATTTCCAAAGCAAATACGGAACATCCAAGAGTGAATCGCGTGACACCACTCCAAAAACAAAACCAACAATCATAAAAAATCAGTGAATAAGTTACAACCTTGTACCATAATGGTTCAACTTACAACACTGAGTTTATCCCCCATGAAATGTGATCTCCTTCTGAAGAACGGCGTGGTCATTGACGGTACGGGTAATCCCCGATACCGTGCAGATGTGGCTATTCACAACGGCAAAATCAGTGCGGTTGGTCTAAACCTCCAGGTTCAGGCCGCTACTGTTGTTGATGTCGCAGGTGCAACAATTTCGCCTGGCTTCATTGATGTGCATACACACGATGACCGTCTGGTGCTAGCTGATCCATCCATGCAACCCAAGGTCAGTCAGGGCGCAACTACGGTGATCACAGGTAACTGTGGCATCAGTCTGGCACCACTTGGACGCACCATTCCAGTGCCTCCGCTCAATCTTGTTGCAGACGACTCGGCGCAGCGGTTTGAATCTTTTCGGGAATATTTTGACGCGCTTGAGAAAACACCCTCAGCTATGAATGTCGCATCGCTCGCCGGACACACCACAATGCGTGCAGTCACGATGCAGGAATTAGATCGTCCGGCTAACGCGTCTGAAATCGCTCAGATGCAAAAGCTCGTTCAAGAAGCCTTAGATGCAGGTGTAGTGGGTGTTTCAACCGGCCTTTACTATGCACCCGCACAGGCGGCTACTGCAGAAGAAATTCAAGCTGTTTTCGAACCACTACGCGGCACCACTGCAGTGATTGCCTCACATATTCGCAATGAAGCCGAACAAGTCCTCGAAGCAATGACCGAAGCAATGTCTATTGCCAATGCGCTCGGCGTTCGCCAGGTCATTTCCCATCACAAGGTCAATGGTCGCGCGAACCACGGTCGCTCTGTGGAAACACTCGCTCTCATTGATGAGGCGAGCACACGTGGTGATGTGTGTATGGATTGTTATCCTTATGTCGCCTCATCAACTGTATTGCGCCAAGACGCCGTTGAGCAGGCCGCCCGCACACTGATCGCATGGTCAACCGCGAAGCCCGAGACCGCAGGACGTTATGTCGATGAGCTGCTCACAGAGCAAAATCTGGACTTAACCGAATACCTGGCCTCACTTCAACCCGCAGGGGCCATTTATTTTTCAATGGACGAAGCCGACGTTGAACGCATCATGGCGCATCCAGAAACAATGATCGGATCAGATGGTCTGCCACACGACACCTTTCCACACCCTCGTTTGTGGGGTGCTTTCCCGCGTGTGCTGGGACACTACACGCGCGATCGCAAGATTTTCTCTCTTGAAACTGCGATACACAAAATGACCGGCATGCCCGCCTCAAAATTTGGTCTGAAAGATCGTGGTGTCATCGCGCCCGGCTTTGCAGCGGACTTGGTCGTTTTTGACCCCGAACAGGTTCGAGACTGTGCGACCTTTACCGATCCTAAACGACCTGCTGCAGGCATCCAGCGTGTTTATGTCAATGGTATAGCGAGTTGGCGCAATGGTGCCTCAACAGGCGCACGTGCAGGACAAGTATTACGCCGGTCATGAGTTCATTCTCATCCATGCATTTTTTTCAGGTTGAAGTTTCACAATGAATGCTCAAATACTACATGGCGATGGAATCGCCCTCTACACCAACCCGATTGGCTGTGATGCCACAGAGGACTACGGCCAGTTCAGGGCAGCGATCCTGCATGAACAAGGATTTGATGCTGCTGAAAAAGAAATCTCTGGCTGGCCTGGCTATTCAAGCACGGCACTCCACACATTGCCTAACCTCGCCAGGAAGCTCGGTATCTCTGCCCTCTACTACAAAGACGAGAGCACACGCTTTGGCTTGAAGAGCTTCAAAGCACTGGGTGGTGCGTATGCAGTATTTCGCCTGATCCAGAAAGCAGTCGCTCTACAACACAACGGTCATTTACCCTCCCCTCAGGAAATATTATCCGGCCGATACGCCGACATCATTTCCAAAATGACAGTGACCTGCGCCACAGATGGCAACCATGGCCGCTCAGTTGCGTGGGGTGCGCAACTGTTTGGTTGCCGTTGCGTGATTTACATTCATGCTACGGTCAGTGAAGGCCGTCGCGCAGCTATCGCGTTTTATGGAGCCGAGGTGATTCGAGTCCAAGGTAATTACGATGACTCTGTACATCACGCAGCATCAGAGGCTGCTAAAAACGGCTGGACAGTTGTTTCGGACACGACCTACGAAGGCTATCGCGATATACCGATCGATGTCATGCACGGCTACGGTGTGATGTCCAGAGAGATTGTTAAACAACTCCACGATGCTCCCCCCACGCATGTACTTGTGCAGGCAGGTGTGGGTGCCCTTGCAGCGTCAGTCTGTGCAACGTTCTGGCAGAAATGGGGCGCAGCGCGTCCCAAGTTCATCATCATAGAACCCGAGCATGCGGATTGTTTTTTCCAGAGCGGACAAGTCGGGCATCCAGTGATAGTCACGGGTGATCTGGAGACCGTCATGGCGGGCCTTGCCTGCGGTGAAGTCTCTCCTGTTGCCTGGGATATTTTGAAAAGTGGCATTGACTGCTACGCAACGCTCGCTGACAAGTTCGCACTCGAAGGCATGCGCGTGCTGGCCAACCCCATAGGCGATGACCCAAAGATTGTCTCTGGCGAAACAGGCAGCACAGGACTCGGTTTATTGATGGCCGCACACGAAAATACAGTAGCGTGGAATACGCTGGGCTTAGGTCCAGAGTCACGCGTACTGATGATTGGCAGTGAAGGCGACACGGATCCGACTATTTATAAACAAGTCGTGGGGCGCACAGCAGAAGAAGTATTGGCTTAACAGGTATAGAGGTCATGACCACACAACACTCAATTAATGGATCACGTTTATTACGTCAGCTCAACACGCTTGCTGACATCGGACGCACAGACACCAACGCATGCTGTCGGCTTGCCCTCACAGATGAAGATAAGCAAGGCAGAGACCTGATCGTGCGCTGGATGAAAGAGCTTGGCATGGAGATCAGCATTGATCCAATTGGCAATATTTTTGGCGTACGCGCAGGCTCACGCCCAGAGCTCGCGCCTGTAATGACCGGCTCACACATCGATACAGTTCGCACCGGTGGCGCCTATGACGGCAATTACGGCGTGCTGGGAGGACTTGAGGTTGTCGCCACACTAAACGACGCACAACACACGACTGAGCGCTCGCTCGTAGTGGGAGTCTTCACAAACGAAGAAGGTGCGCGCTTCGCACCTGACATGCTGGGCTCACTCGTTTACGTGGGCGGCATGACAATCGAAGACGCACTGAACGTCAAAGCAATCGATGGTGCCGTGCTCGGTGACGAACTCAAACGAATCGGTTACTACGGCAACTCAGCGCTTGGGATACACAAGCCCCACGCATTTGTCGAACTCCACATCGAACAAGGTCCTTTACTTGATATCGAGGGCATCAAGATCGGTGCGGTCGAAAATCTTCAGGGTATTTCCTGGCAGGAGCTCACAATCGTGGGCCAGTCTAACCATGCGGGTACCACCCCGATGTACCTGCGCCATGATGCGGGCTACGCGGCAAGTGCTATCTCACACTTTGTGCGCGAACTCACACGCAGTATGGGCGGCAATCAAGTGGGGACCGTTGGTCATGTTGTGCTCACTCCAAATCTGATCAATGTGATCGCTGCCCGCGCGACAATCACTGTCGATCTGCGCAACACAGATGAAGCATTATTACAGCAAGCCGAGCGTGCGCTCAATGATTTTCTTAAATCCCTCGCTGAATCAGAAGGTGTCACCATCACCTCGCGTCAGTTGGCGCGCTTTGAACCTGTCACGTTTGACGCAGCACTTGCCGACCGCATCGCGTACCATGCAGGAAACATGAACCTCTCGCACCGGCGGATGACCTCAGGTGCCGGACATGATGCACAAATGCTGGCACGCATCTGTCCGACGGCAATGATTTTTGTACCGAGCGTAGGTGGCATCAGTCACAACCCAGCCGAGCACACAGACCCTGCTGATCTGATTGCTGGTGCTAATGTACTGCTCGCCACACTCACTGAACTTGCTCACTAGGAGTCCTTATTCATGACACGTATCGTGACCGTCGGCGCCGCACAACTCGGCCCGATTCAACGCGCGCATACCCGCAAAGAAGTTGTCGCCCGACTGATCGCTTTGCTCGAGCAAGGTGCTCGGCACGGTTGTGATTTAGTCGTTTTCCCAGAGCTTGCGCTGACGACTTTTTTCCCGCGCTGGTATTTTGAGTCTCAGCAAGAAATCGATAGTTTTTTCGAAACGCAGATGCCTGGACCAGATACACAAGCCTTGTTCGATGCGGCAATCAAGCTCAAAACAGGCTTTTATCTTGGCTATGCAGAAATCACCGAGGAAGAAGGTCGTACCCGCAGGTTCAATACCTCGATACTGGTCGATCAATCGGGTGCGATTGTGGGTAAATATCGTAAGGTGCACCTGCCTGGCCATGCTGAGCACGAGCCATGGCGTCAGTTTCAGCATCTCGAAAAGCGCTACTTTGAAACTGGCAATCTCGGCTTTCCAGTTTTCAGGGCCTTTGGCGGCATTATTGGTATGGCCGTATGTAACGACCGTCGCTGGCCCGAAACCTATCGCGTCATGGGCTTGCAAGGCGTTGAAATGATTTTGATCGGCTACAACACGCCAGTACATAATCCGCCCGCACCAGAGCATGACAATCTCTCGCACTTTCATAACGAGTTGGTAATGCAAGCTGGTGCCTATCAAAATGCCACCTGGATCGTTGGTGTTGGCAAGGGCGGACGCGAAGAAGGCGTTGATCAGATTGGGAATTCGATCATTGTTGCCCCCTCTGGCGAGATTATTGGCGCCTGCAGCACGCTCGGAGACGAGTTGGCGATTGCACGCTGCGATCTTGACCTAACCTTGTCATACAAAAACTCTGTGTTTAATTTTGCCAAGCATAGAGAACCCCATGCCTACAGCATGATTGTCGAGCGTAAGGGTGCGATTATCAAGGTGTAGGATTTAACTTACTATTAGACAGTCGTTATTAAGACAGTCGTTATTAATTATTTAACCGTATGAACTGGAGAGACTGATGAGCGCAAAATCAATTGTGTCAAAGATCGATATTGGTATTAATGATAAAGATCGCAAAGCGATTACAAAGGGTCTTTCCGGCTTATTGGCGGATAGCTATTCTTTATATTTAATGACGCACAATTTTCACTGGAACGTGACAGGGCCGCAATTCAATACCCTGCACACCATGTTCATGGCTCAATACACCGAGCAATGGGCTGCACTCGATCTGATTGCAGAGCGGATTCGTGCCCTGGGTGAATATGCTCCCGGCACCTATAAGGAATTTGCAAAGCTCACCTCCATCCAGGAAGTATCCGGGACGCCCAAGGCAATGGAAATGGTCCAGCTGCTCATCAATGCGCAAGAAGCAACTGCACGAACCGCTCGCAAACTTTTTCCCTTAGTTGAAAAAGCGAAAGATCAACCGACAGCGGACTTACTTACACAACGACTCAATGTTCACGAAAAAACAGCATGGATGTTGAGAAGCCTGTTGGAAAGTTAATCACTGCGCTATGCATGACAGCGATATAAATCGCTGCTAAATAAATCAGTACTGGAGACAAAATAGTGATCCGCTTTCATCAAAAAATCACAACACTTGCAGTGTTAACTGTTGCGCTCTGTGCGACTAACCATTCGGTCGCGCAGAGCAGTGATTACCCAAACAAGCCGATACGACTTGTAATTGGATTTACACCAGGCGGATCCACTGACACCGTTGGGAGACAGCTGGCCAATTCCTTCAGCAAAATTCTTGGCCAATCGGTCATTGTTGAAAACAAGCCAGGCGCAAACGGTAATCTCGCGACGGATGCTGTGCGTCGTGCCGCTCCTGACGGCTACACGATTTTCTACACATCAATTGGGCACGTCACCAATCCACTCATTTATAAAGATGCAAAATACGATCCAGTAAAAGACTTCACACCAATCGGTCAAGTGCTGGCCGGTCCGAATGTCTTGGTCGTACCCGGCAACTCTAAATTTAAAACGCTCCAGGATCTGATTGATTATGGCCGGGCGAACCCTGGAAAAATCAATTTTGCCTCGTCGGGTATTGGTTCATCTGTGCACTTATCCGGAGAATTGTTTAAACAACTCTCCGGTGTCGATATGGTTCATATTCCCTATAAAGGTTCTGGCAATCTGCTGCCTCATTTGATTGCGGGCACTGTTGATCTAGCCTTTCCGAATCTGCCGACTGGCGTTGCACTCGCGGAACAAGGTCAGTTACGTGCACTGGGTGTGACAACCAGCACCCGTTCCAATGCAGCACCCAATATTCCAACTATTGCAGAGGCAGGTGTACCTAACTATGACATGTCAACCTGGTACGGGCTGGTCGGTCCTGCCAATATGCCTGCAGATGTTCAAAAGAAATTGAGTAACGCACTCCTGCAGACAGTCAATGCGCCTGAATTCAAGGAACGGCTGATCGCTCAGGGTATGGATCCCAGAGCATCCACACCTCAGGAATTCGCCAAGTTTATTGATGCTGAATCGGTCAGGTGGTCTGGAATCCTGAAGGGAATGGATTTCAAGGAAAACTAGTATTACTGGTTACAGTCAAACCTGGGCGTGATTTGCCTCAGCAAAATCTTACTTTTTTGAACCTTAATTGCTGCTGATTTGACTGATCTGCTTCAGGGCAGATGGCGTGAGCACGTGCTTAAACATATCCCACCCGATGGTTACGCCATCCAAGGCCTGGACAACGTGGGGCAAGAATCCTTCGACGAATATTCCTTTGGAACTCAGGCAGAACTGAAAATCTTTTTCCATACTGACTTCAAACTGCTCGTATCCACCGAGCATCTCCAGCGGAAAGTCTTTCTCCTTTCTTGCTAACGCCTTGAAATGATTACTAACAGCAGTCTTCGCGATAGTCTGCCAGGATCGATTCATAAAAATATCGCCGTATCTCACTGCACGACTAAACTCTAGCGAATAGATAGAACAACTATTAGTCGTCTGGGGGTAAGCACCGATCATATGATCGGCATGTAACTCTTTAACTAACCAGTCGGCTGTAAGGTGTTTAAGACTCACGCTGTAGGATTCACTGCCGCGTGAATCATCGGCCATGACCACTTCGATCTCTGCCAGGAATTTATTTAAGCGAGTCCCTTTTTCTGATTCACTGTCGACCTGAGGGTAACTGCGCTCGACTGTGTAGATGAATTTTTCGGTCGGCACAATCTTGATCGAGTCATCAATCATCAAATAGGTTTTATATCCAGCTACGATGCCTCCCGTCGCATTGAGCTGCTCAATGCGTAGGCCGAATGTATCAATGAGGCACTTGTTTGCATTTGCCGGTAATGCTGGCATGGCGTCGTAATCGACGAAGCAATAGCTGGCTGTATAGCGCAGCCAGGAAACCTGACCTTTCATCAACATACTGCCTGACTGGGAGGACAGGCGATTCTTTGCCGATTTATAAGAGGCCGCGAGCACCTCATCCAGCCTGGATAGTTCTGGACTAGCGCAGATGGCCTTCTCCATCTTTGTTACCGCTTTGACACAATCAAAACTTGCAGCCTGGGAACTGCTTGCCACAGAGAGCGCAAAAAGTAAAAATATGATGGACTTCATGTAATCCTTAACGGGTGCATACGCCAGAAAATTCTGTAACTGTAGTCAGATTCTCGTTGTTATGCGACCAAGAGTCAGATACCTTAATGCGTAAGGAATGACGATCAATCTCAATCATGCCGTGCGTTTTTGATACCTTAATATTTTGGGAATATGACCATTTGAAATACTTATCATCAGAAATATTTCTTACTGTCATGGTCTTTAGAAAGTCTCCCATGAAAAAGGAATAATCTGCGGCACTTTTAAACCTGACAGTCATATCAGGTTTGGCATCGTCAATCGTCACGACCACCTTTTCAGATGGCAGACTTTCCGTTGTGACACGCACCCCATTGGTATATTTCACTTCGCCAGAAACCCTGCACTCAAGCATGACTTTTGCGAACGTAGTCATTGGCATAACCAAAAATATAACCAGGCATAAGGTACAGGAGTGATTAAGCTTCATGAATCCTGCACAGTATGAATGATGTTATTTACTACGCGGGGGCAAGCCAGTATGTTGCGTCAACAGACGACCTGATTTGACGCTACGCCGAACGGTAGTGGTTGCCTGGGTACTGTTTTTACGTCGGTTACTCGTATAGCTTCCGTCGGTCACGGGCTGATGGAAAGGGATCAGATGTTTTTTACCGTTTCCGATCAGATCAGCGCGGCCCATCGCCTTAAGTGCCTCGCGCAACACAGGCCAGTTATTGGCATCGTGATAACGTAAGAACGCCTTATGCAGTCTGCGGCGACGATCACCGCGAACAATATCAACAGTTTCGCTCTCTCGCGTCACCCGCCCAAGCGGATTACGTCCGGAGTGATACATGGCGGTAGCAGTCGCCATCGGGCTCGGATAGAAAGTTTGTACCTGATCAGCACGAAAACCATGGCTCTTGAGCCACAGAGCCAGATGCATCATGTCCTCGTCGCTGGTACCTGGGTGGGCAGCAATGAAATAAGGAACCAGGAACTGCTTTTTACCGGCCTGCTCACTGAACTTATCGAATAGTCGCTTAAACGTGTCGTAACTACCGATACCAGGCTTCATCATCTTGGAGAGCGGTCCCATCTCGGTGTGCTCTGGAGCAATTTTCAGATAGCCACCCACATGATGTGTGACAAGCTCTTTTATATACTCAGGAGACTTCACAGCCAGGTCGTAACGCAAACCTGAACTGATCAGAATTTTCTTAACTCCTTTTAGTTCCCGGGCACGTCGATACATGTGAATCAGCGAACTGTGATCTGTATTGAGATTCTGGCAGACATCAGGGTAAACACAGCTCGGCTTGCGACAGGCAGACTCAATTTCCGGACTTTTACACCCGATACGATACATATTGGCAGTCGGGCCGCCAAGATCCGAGATAACACCGGTAAAACCTGGCACTTTATCGCGAATATCTTCTATCTCACGGATGACGGAGTCTTCGCTTCGACTCTGAATGATCCGGCCTTCGTGCTCGGTGATCGAACAAAACGTACAGCCACCAAAAC
This sequence comes from Sheuella sp., assembly GCA_030650995.1. Taxonomy (GTDB): domain Bacteria; phylum Pseudomonadota; class Gammaproteobacteria; order Burkholderiales; family Burkholderiaceae_B; genus Zwartia. Next base: position 36,467 of record JAUSCY010000080.1, read on the forward strand.
AACCCCGCATGATGTTCACGCTAAAGCGAATCATTTCCCAGGCTGGAATCTTGGTCGCGCCATCGTGACTGCCATTCTCGTCGGCATAGAAGGGATGAGGACTACGCGCGTAGGGCAAATCAAAAACCAGGTCCATCTCAGCTGTTGTGAGAGGAATCGGTGGTGGATTAATCCAGACATCACGCGCTGTACGTCCCTCACCGTGCGCCTGAACAAGTGCGCGTGCATTGCCGGGATTCGTCTCCAGATGCAGAACACGATTGGCATGCGCGTACAAAACGGGATCTGACTTTACCTGCTCATAGGATGGCAGGCGGATCACGCTGCGGTCTCGAGGAGGAACCTTAAGCTTACCGATTACCTGTAAGGATGGATTTGGTGAAAAGACAAGCGGCACCTCCCCACCTTTTGATTTAGTTTTACCACCGCTTGTTGAATTCGCGGCATCCGCGACTGCACGCGCCTCATCATTTCTTGCACAACTTTGACCTTGCTCTAACGCCTGCTCACTAATCATTAGATAGGGATTGACATGGGCTTCAACTCTGCCCGGCGCATCCACGCTTGTCGAGTCAATCTCTGACCAGCCTTCTGGTGTCTCGCGTCGAACAAAAACAGTACCTCGCACATCAGTAATCTGACGCACAGGCTCTTTGGCAGCCAACCGATGCGCGATCTCAACTACTGCGCGTTCAGCATTACCGTACAGCAACAAATCACACTTGCTATCGACCACTACAGAACGGCGAACCTTATCAGACCAGTAGTCGTAATGCGCGATCCGTCGCAGCGACCCCTCGATCCCGCCTAATACAATCGGGACATCTTTATAAGCTTCTTTGCAGCGCTGGGTATAAACAATCGCAGCGTGGTCGGGACGCTTACCCCCGACATCACCTGGCGTATACGCATCATCGCTACGCATTTTGCGGTCTGCGGTGTAGCGATTGATCATCGAGTCCATATTGCCTGCAGTCACGCCAAAAAAGAGATTTGGCTTGCCCAGGGCTTTAAAAGGCTCGGCACTTTGCCAATCAGGCTGCGCAATGATTCCAACCCGGAATCCCTGGTTTTCAAGCATCCGTCCGATCACGGCCATACCAAAGCTCGGATGATCCACATAGGCGTCCCCCGTGACAATAATGATGTCACAGCTATCCCAGCCGAGCTGAGTCATTTCATCACGACTCATCGGTAAAAAGGGTGCCGTACCAAAGCGTTCAGCCCAGAACTTACGATAACTGCTCAGGGGTTTAGCGTTGCGCGGAAAAAAAGAAACATCGGTGTAGGCTGTCATATAAATTACTAAGTTGCTCCAATGAGCTTGTCCTGCGTGTTGGTATCAAAATCGCTCGCATCGTGTCGCTCGCGCAATTGCTCGAATGGCTCGCCAGTCAGCCGGTTCACCATGCGGCCACGTTTGACTGCGGGACGACTGTAAATCAGGTCGGCCCATCGCTGCACGTGTTTATATTCACTCACGCTTAAAAATTCAGCTGCGCCATATGACCACCCCTTAACGAGACCACCATACCAGGGAAAGACAGCAATATCGGCGATTGTGTATTCATTGCCAGCGAGGTATTCATTCTCGGCAAAATGACGATCCAAAACATCTAATTCTCGTTTCACTTCCATTGCGAAACGATCTATCGCATATTCGATCTTGGTCGGTGCATAGGCATAAAAGTGACCGAACCCTCCTCCCAGATAGGGCGCACTGCCCATCTGCCAGAAAAGCCAGTTCAAAGCCTGCGTGCGAGCGGTAAGTGTCCGAGGTAAGAAGGCTTCGAATTTCTCTGCGAGATAGAGCAGGATGGAACCCGACTCAAACACTCGAATCGGCTCTGCCCCGCTTCGATCAAGTAAGGCAGGAATCTTGGAATTCGGATTGATCTCTACAAAACCTGAACCGAACTGATCCCCTTTGCGGATATCGATCAACCAGGCGTCATACTCTGCACCCGAGTGACCGAGTGCAAGCAACTCCTCGAGGAGGATTGAAACTTTTACGCCATTTGGCGTGCCCAGCGAATAAAGCTGTAGCGGATGTCGACCGATGGGGAGTTCTTTTTCGTGCGTCGCACCAGCGATCGGTCGATTAATGCTCGCAAAGGCTCCGCCATTGGGCTGAGTCCAGGTCCACACTTTAGGTGGGACGTAGGAGTTGGGGTCTGTCATATTGGCTCTCGAAGTCTTCTGTAAATTGCTTGAGCGATTACAAAAGAAAGCATTATTGCACTGATTATCAAAGACTTAAGTAAAAACCCTCGTATTTTTAATGACTTAGCAGAGATTTAAGCCTTCACTTTTGCTATCGCAGCGAGATTTTCCTGATGAACTCGTAGTGACGTGAAGTCAAAGATATCTGATGTGAAGATACAAATTTTTAATCTAGAACAACCTGAATCATAAGTATTTTTTTAAAATGACTCGTTATCTCAGTTTCAGGCATATAGAATCTTTTAAAAAATCGCTTCCCATCATGAAATATCTGGTGATGCGTTGAGGCCAGCCTAGAGGGCTAAAATTTAATTTAATAAAACAAGGTCATTTTTCATGAGTAAACAATCAAGCTCGGCGCTGGCACTCGCTGCACTAGGTATTGTGTATGGTGATATTGGCACCAGCCCACTTTATGCTTTTGAGCAGGTTTTTTCGAACGGCGACCATTCTGTGCCGATCAGCCAGGCAAATATTCTTGGTGTGCTCTCAGTGTTCATGTGGTCACTCGTGATGATTGTGACAATAAAGTATGTTTTCTTTATTATGCGTGCCGACAATCAGGGCGAAGGCGGAATCATTTCGCTGATGGCACTCTCGCTAGAAAAGGCAAAAAATAACGCCACATCTCAAAAATGGATTTTAGGCTTAGGTCTGACTGGTGCCGCATTCTTCTATGGTGACGGTGTCATCACTCCAGCTATTTCAGTTTTGTCCGCCGTAGAAGGTTTAGAACTCATATCACCAAAATTAAAGGATTTGGTGTTGCCTGTTTCCATAGCAATACTGTGCTTTTTATTCTGGTCTCAAAGAAAAGGAACAGCGACGATTGGCTTGTTTTTCGGACCAGTCATGCTGCTATGGTTTGTCGTCATTGGTCTGCTAGGCATATGGAATATCGCACAGCAGCCCGGTGTCTTGTTAGCCATCAATCCACTTTACGCTCTTGAGTTTCTCAGCTCACATGGATTCCTATCCTTCTTTGCCTTGGGCGCAGTCGTTCTTTGCCTGACCGGGGCTGAAGCCTTATACGCCGACATGGGGCACTTTGGTCGACGTCCCATCCGTATCATGTGGATACGTCTTGTATTTCCTGCTCTTTTATTAAACTACTTTGGCCAGGGTGCATTACTGCTGCACCAGCCTAGCGCACTGGACAATCTGTTTTATCTGATGGCACCAGCTTTTTTGCACACACCGATGATCATCCTCGCCACGCTGGCTACGGTGATTGCATCACAAGCCGTGATATCCGGGGTGTTCTCGATGACCAGACAAGCGATTCGTTTGGGCTTTCTACCTCGTTTGCAAATTTTGCAGACCTCTGCCGATGAAATTGGTCAGATTTATTTGCCCTTGATCAATTACTTGCTTGCAGCAGCCGTTATTGGTGTGATTTTGATTTTCCAGACCTCCAATGCCCTCGGATCTGCTTATGGCATCGCTGTCACTGGAACCATGCTGATTACTGATTTTTTAGCGATTTCAGTTGCAATTAAAGTCTGGAACTGGCAACCCTGGCGCGCTATTTTGGGCGCGGTAGCTTTTGTGATCATTGATTCTGTTTTCTTTAGTGCGAACGCACTGAAATTCATCGATGGTGGCTGGATGCCCGTACTGCTGAGCCTGATGGTGCTCATCGTCTTGACGACCTGGAATCGCGGCAGATTAATTGTGGAAGATTTTATAAGAGCACAAGCAACGCCACTGAGTGAATTTATAACAACTGAAGTCACTGAAGAGACACCTCGTATTGATGGCACAGCGATCTACCTTTCCTCAGACTTGAACAAAACACCTATTGCTTTGCGCAAAACATTGCATCACTTTAATGTCATTCACAAACAAGTCATCATCCTGGCAATTAGTTATGAACTCGTTTCACATGTAGCAGACGAGTCTCGCGTAACGACGACGCATTGCGACAAGGGTTTTATGAAAGTTCAATTCAGATTTGGTTTTATGGAGCAAGTCAATATCGCCGATATGCTCAAAGCACATTGGCCTGAGACGCTGGCAAAAAATTTAAGTCCCACTTCATACTTTGGAAACCGACTCGTAATCATTCAGGAGGGTAATCGTGGAATGCTTGCCTGGCGTAAACGACTCTTCCGATTTATGTATCGCAACGCGCAGCATCCAACAGACTATTTGAATGTGCCGGTTGCTGATTCCATGAGTGTGAGCACACGTGTGATTATCTAAGCGTATTTATTCATGCGACAGAGGCTCTAATACAAAACGCCCAACCCATTGAAATGATCACTTAGGGTTGGGCGTTTTAACTTACTTAGGCTCTCTGAACATTGAACAGAGTTTATTACCCGTCGGATCGCGCAGATATGCGAGATACATTTTTCCTGCAGGACCTTCACGATAGCCAGGAGGGTCTTCACAGGTGACTCCACCGTTCGCAATACCTGCCGCATGGAATGCATTGACTTGCTCAACTGACTGCGCCCCGAAACCGATTGTTCCGCCATTGGCTGGATTTGCAGCTTTGCCGTCGATTGGCAAGGTAAACCCAAAATTACCTGAAGGCGTGCGATAAAAATACCTGATATCGCGATTCAGCACACCAGGCGCGATGCCCAATGCACCTAAGATCGCATCATAAAATTTTCTTGACGCTTCTAAATCGTTTGTACCCACCATAACGTGACTGAACATATTGTCTCCAGACAAAAGTAATAATCTAAAAACGATATCCTAGCCCAATTAATGCTGTGACAGTACTCGCTGAAGGATTTGTATGGAAATCCGCTCGCGTGAGTGAACGCGGTGAACTAGATGCGACCATTCAGATAGCCCTGCAGAGTGAAAATTGACGATAGTTCAAGGGAGAGCTTGAAAACTTAAGACATACAGGCTCACAGAATATATTTCATGAGCCGGATTTTTAAGGCTCCCTGGTCGAGTAAGATGAATTTCATCCATTTACTCTTAGGCCTCTGTGAATTTCTAATACAACAAAAGATTTCTAGTTTCTGGCCTTGTCATGTTTGTACTTGGTCTGTTAGCTCCCATTTATTCACCCTATGCGCTGGCAAAAATCGGGCTCTTACAGGCTCACTTAATAGGAGCTGTCCAAGCATTAGTTTTCTTCTCTTTTGCCTGGATGTGGCCGCAATTATCCCTTCCAAAGTTCACCAAAACTATCGCTACCGTATCCTTGTATGTATCCCTCTGGGCTAACTGGATTGGCACTTTATTCGTTGGCATTTTTGGTGCAGGAAAAGAGCAATACATCGTCAATCAAGACCTTGTGCCAGGCGCAAAGGGGTTTTGGAATCTAGCAACCCTGTTACTGATCAATCTCTCGCAATTAGCTTTAATATCCGTAGTACTGGCCATCATTGGTTTTTTAGGGTGGTCATGGACATTTGAATACTGAACCAAACTGTAATATTTATAGTGCGCCACCCGGTAGCAAATGCATGAGTCTGAAATAAAGGGACTTATGAAGATCCCTTGGTAATTATGAGAAATAAAGACAACATGATTGACTGTAAAAATCCAGGAAGACGCAAAACAATTCTTGGACTGTCTATTTTCCTGACTGCGCCACTGACTCATGCGCAGAGTTTTGTTTTTAAACCAAATCAGAGATACCCTGACGCATCGATATTGATTCTTGATCCTAGTTTCGAGAAATATCGGCTATATAACAGCACGCTAGAGCAATTATCCACAGGCATGCGCTGGTCAGAAGGACCGGCTTATTTTCCTTATGGCGAATATTTATTATTCAGTGATATTCCGAACAACCGGATAATGAAGTATTCAGAAAAAACCGGCAAAACCACTATATTCAGAGGTCAGGCAAACTTTGCTAATGGCAACACACGAGATAACCAGGGTCGCCTGATTACATGTGAGCACTCGGTAACCAGAAGGGTAACCAGGACGGAAGCTAGCGGAAAAATCACCGTAATTGCAGATAGCTTTGAAGGCAAGAGACTCAACGCCCCAAATGACGTAATAGTCAAATCGGACAACTCTATCTGGTTTACCGACCCAACCTTTGGAATTAACGGAGAGTGGGAAGGATTCAAAGCAAAATCAGAACAAAAAACAACTAATGTTTATCGAGTCGATTCAGTCGGTAAAATTTCCGCTGTAATAACTGACCTCGTTAATCCGAATGGTCTCGCATTTTCACCGAACGAAAAGAAACTATATGTCGTTGAGTCAAGTGCGACACCAAACAATTGTCTTTGGGTATACGATCTGAATGATGACGGTACGTTGTCTGGTAAAACCAAGCTGATTGATCCCACAGACAATGCTGCTATAGATGGCTTAAAAGTCGATATTGACGGTAATCTCTGGCTTGGATATGGAACTGATGGTGCGATTGAAAAAACACCCTCGATCGTGCAGGAACACATGGCTTATGCCTTGAAGAGTCAACCTGAGCAAATGGATGGCGTCATGGTCTTGAACTCTGCGGGAAAAAAAATTGGATTCATTAAATTGCCCGAGCGATGTGCGAATCTCACATTCGGCGGACCTAAAAATAATCGACTTTATATGGCGAGTAGCCATTCAATATATTCTTTGTACGTCAATACTCAAGGGGCAGTGACTCTTTTTTCACCTTAAGGATTTGCAATGAAATCACGCGCCGCTGTTGCCTTTGCAGCAGGACAACCACTCCAAATCGTCGAAATCGACGTCGCCCCGCCCCGTAAAGGCGAGGTCTTAATCAAAATCACGCACACAGGTGTTTGCCATACCGATGCCTTCACACTATCCGGAGACGATCCTGAGGGCCTGTTTCCTGTTGTGCTCGGACATGAGGGTGCCGGCATTGTCATTGAAGTAGGTGACGGTGTGACCAGCGTCAAACCTGGCGACCACGTCATTCCACTCTACACCGCCGAGTGTCGCGAATGCCTGTTCTGCAAGAGTGGCAAGACGAACCTTTGTATCGCTGTCCGCGCTACACAAGGCAAGGGGGTCATGCCAGACGGCACCTCGCGTTTTAGCTACAACGGGCAGCCCCTCTATCACTACATGGGATGCTCAACCTTTAGCGAATACACCGTTGTCGCGGAGGTCTCGCTGGCCAAGATTGCCCCCGAAGCAAATCCGGAGCATATGTGCTTACTTGGCTGTGGCGTGACAACAGGCCTTGGTGCAGTCAAAAATACCGCGAAAGTCCAGCCCGGTGACTCCGTAGCGGTATTCGGCTTAGGAGGCATCGGCTTGGCGGTTGTCCAGGGTGCCGCGTTAGCCAAAGCGGGCCGTATCATCGTGATTGACACCAATCCAGACAAGTTTGATCTCGCACGCGTATTTGGAGCGACCGATTGCGTCAACCCTAAAGACTTTGACAAACCCATTCAACAAGTCATTGTCGAGATGACCGGCTGGGGCGTGGACCACAGTTTTGAATGTATTGGCAACGTCAACGTGATGCGTGCCGCACTCGAGTGCGCACATCGCGGCTGGGGTCAGTCAGTCATCATCGGCGTTGCAGGCTCTGGTCAGGAAATCTCTACCCGTCCCTTTCAACTCGTCACAGGCCGTCGTTGGCTCGGCACCGCCTTTGGAGGAGTCAAAGGTCGTTCAGAACTCCCTGGCATGGTCGAGGACGCGATGGCTGGCAGGATTCAGCTCGAACCTTTCGTCACGCATACTATGCCTTTGGACGGAATCAACGAAGCCTTTGAACTCATGCATGAAGGCAAATCCATTCGCAGCGTTGTGCACTATTAATCAATACTTGAATCGTACAAAGAGACACTTCACATATGAAACGCATCGAACATCACGCGTGCTTTGGAGGGTCGCAGGAGGTATGGGAACACGCCTCCTCCACGCTGGGCTGCAGTATGAAGTTTGGGATTTATTTGCCAAAAATTGCCATACAAGGCGAAAGGTGCCCGGTTCTCTATTGGCTCTCGGGTCTGACTTGTAACGAGCAAAATTTTATTACCAAAGCTGGCGCCCAACGCTACGCTGACGATTACGGCCTCATAATTGTTACGCCAGATACGAGTCCGCGCGGGGACGATGTACCTAACGATCCAGCCTACGACCTGGGCCAGGGCGCAGGCTTTTATCTCAATGCGACGCAGTCCCCGTGGTCTAAGCACTATCGCATGTACGATTATGTCGTTGATGAACTGCCCGTGCTTATTGAGAAACATTTTGCAGCGAACGAGAAGCGTTCGCTTAGCGGCCATTCGATGGGTGGGCACGGCGCACTGACACTCGCACTGCGCAACCCTAAACGTTATTGCAGCGCCTCGGCTTTTTCGCCCATCGTGGCACCTAGCCAAGTGCCGTGGGGTATCAAGGCCTTCACGGCCTACCTCGGCGAGGATCGTGCGTCGTGGAAACAATACGATGCGGTGGCTCTGATTCATGCAGGTCACCAACCCCCTCCACTGTTGATTGACCAGGGTGAGGCCGACGAATTTTTGGAGTCCCAGCTCAAGCCTGAGCTACTGCAAGAGGCATGCCGTGTCGCGGGATATCCATTGGAATTTAACCGTCGAGCTTGTTACGACCATAGCTACTATTTCATCGCGAGTTTGATCGGCGAGCATCTGAAATTTCATGCGGCGCTGTTGAAATAAGCGCTGCAGTTTTAAGTGAATGAGACTATGATCCCTAGGCACTTTTCAAGCCAGTCAGCATGTACTGTCAAACTGTATTGGCATTTTTAAAAATTTGGAACGGATAAACTCCTATTTCTTTGATTGATCTCGACTTTATCCCCACTGCGCCTCACGCCGTTGAAAATGAATTACGCCACGTGCGTGCACTGTTGCAACTTGAGCAAAAAGAAGACCAAGCTCAATTCAAACTCAAAAATACCAGTGCCAGCATCAAGGAGCGTCGACGGCGCGGCTTCACTTGGTACCCCATCAC